>VBGV01000100.1 GCA_005880755.1 Chloroflexota bacterium | reverse complement strand
CGGAATTCTAGACGCGCCCGTACCGATCTTCCAAGCGCACGACGTCATCGATCTCGGGCGTCGAGACCTCGAAGATGTCGCTGTCTTCGACCGCGGTCAGGCGGTGGCGCGTGCCCGGCGCGATGTGAAGGGTGTCGCCGGCGGTCATGCGGCGGGTGCTCAGGTCGCCCCCAGGGCCCCCCACCTCGATGTCGATGCTGCCCTTGATCACGTACTGGTATTCGTCCTTGCGCTCGTGGTACTGGAGTGACAGCGCCTCGCCCTTGTTGATGTGCAGGACTTTGGCCGCGTAGCGATCGGTGATCGCCCAACGCAGCTCGTAGCCCCAGGGTTTTTCGATCTTGGTGTTCTCGATCCTTCCGAACTCAGGGCTCCTCCCCATTTATGGGGAGGTGGCGCGCAGCGCCGGAGGGGCCGCATGCTGCCTTATGCCGACTATGTCTTCAAGTGCGCGGAGGCGGGCCTCGACGGCTTCCTGGTCAGCAGCTTCGGAGTAGATCCGGATCAGCGCCTCGGTGCCGCTTGCTCGAAGGAGAACCCAGCTCCCGTCAGCGAGGTAGAACTTGAAGCCGTCGTCCGCGCGGACGCGCTGCACCGCCACGCCGGCGATCTCATTCGGCTCGTTCTTCTCGAGCGTCTCCAGGATGCGCTTGCGGTCGGTCTCGTATGTCTCGCGTACGAGATGGATGTCGTGCCGCGCGTAGGCGTGCGGACCGACGCGCTCCTCCAGCCCGGTCAGGATCTGGGAGACGGGCTTGCCCGACTTCACGATCATGTCGGCGAAGAGCAGCCCGATCAGGATCCCGTCGCGCTCGGGGATGTGCCCGCGGACGGCGAAGCCACCCGACTCTTCGCCACCCAGCAAAGCGTTCGTCTCCATCATCTTGGGCGCGATGTTCTTGAAGCCGACGGGCACCTCGTACACGCGTTCACCGAACTCCGCGCCGAGCTTGTCGACCATCGCGGTCATGTTCACCGTCTTGACCACAGGACCGCGCTGGCCGCGGGTCTCGAAGAGGTACAGCATCAGCATGGCGAAGACCTGAAGCTGGTTGATGAAGCGGCCCGTCTCGTCGATGATGCCGACCCGATCCGCGTCGCCATCGGTGCAGATGCAGAGGTCCTGGCCGCCGACCTTCATAAAGGAGATCGTCGAATCGATGTTGGGCGGGATCGGTTCTGGATTGATCCCGCCGAACAACGGATTGCGCTGATTGTGCAGCTCGGTCACGAGGGTCCGCCCTCCGCCGACCATCTCCGAGATGTATCCGTAACCGGATCCGTACATGCACTCGTGCACGATGCGCAGCCCAGCGTCCTTGATCGCGTCGAGGTCGACCATGCGCGCGATCTGCGCGTAGTACGGCTGGCGAGGATCGTATGAGGTCACCAGGCCATGTGACACGTTGTGGTCGGGCGGCGCAACGTGGTCGAGCGCGTTGATGTTGCGCTCCAGCTCGGCGATGACCTCCGACGGCACCGCGCTTCCGGTCTCCGTCTTGTACTTGTAGCCGTTGAATTGATATGGGTTGTGACTCGCAGTGATGACAGCCGCGCCGGTGGCTTTGCGATCGATCACCGTCCACGAAGCGACCTGGGTTGGTGACGGACGGTCGAAGACCAGGCTCTTGATGCCATTGCTTGCGAATATCTCGGACACCGCCTGGGCGAAATCCTCTGACGCGAACCTACAGTCGTAGCCGACGATTGCGAGTGGATCGCTGGATCGCGTCTTCATGTACTGGGCCGTGCCCTGAGCCACGCGGCGCACGTTGTCGAAGGTGAAGTCGTCCGCGGTTATGCCTCGCCAGCCGTCGGTGCCGAATTTGATCGGTTGCCCTGCCATCTGAACTTAAAGGTAACGGGTCTTGCGGGCTCGCTTGAGCGCCTCGACGACCTTGCGCACGTCCTGCGCGCGCGAGCGCGGGACGACCAGCAATGCGTCCTCCGTGTCGACGATGATCATGTCCCGGAGCCCGATCGCGGCGACCAGCCGGCGATCGCCGAAGACCAGGCTGTGCGTGGTATCGATGAGGATCGCCTCGCCGTCGACAGAGTTTCCGCGTGCGTCCGCGTGCGCGTGATCGCCGAGCTCAGCCCAGCTGCCGATGTCCGCCCAGTCAAATGCGGCCGGGACCAGCAGCAGCCTGTCCGTCTTCTCCATCACCGTGCGGTCGACGACCTCGACCGGCAAGCGCTGGTACAGGAGGTTCGCGGTCACCTCGTCGCCGGCGCTGCGCGCGGCCACGACCTTGCGCAGAGCGGCGAGGCGTCGTGGAGCGTGCCGCGCCAGCTCCTCGATGAACACCTCGAGCCGCCACGAAAACCAGGCCAGGTTCCAGTAGTACCCACCCTCCCGCACGAAGCGCCTCGCGCTGGCGGCGTCCGGCTTTTCGATGAACCGGCGGACGCGCAGCGTGCCATGCGATGCCCGGCCGGGTGCGTGGATGTAGCCGAGCCCGGTCGACGGAAACGTCGGCCTCAGGCCGACTGTGACCAGGCAGCCCGTCGTCGCCGCCGCTTGCACTGCTGCGCGGACGGCTTTCGACACCTCCGCCTTGCCGTGCACCACGTGGTCGGCGGGGAGCGCGATCATCACGGCCCCCGGTGTTCGCTCGCTGAGGATCAATGAAGCGAGGCCGTAGGCGTTCGTCGTGCCGCGGGCGGAGGGCTCGAGGATCAAGTGCGACTCGTCGACCTCGGGGAGGACTGCCTCGATGATCTGGCGCTGCCTCGCCTCGGTGAGCACGAACACCTCGTCTGCGACCAGCCTCGCCCGCTCGTAGGTAGCGCGCAGAAGCGGACGGCCTCGGTCGGCGAACGGAAGCACGTGCTTGGGTGTCGAGGCGCGCGAGCGCGGCCAGAGGCGTGTGCCCGCGCCGCCGGCCGGGATGACTGCGACTCTTCGTGGCGCCGTCACCTGACCTCTTCGGCAAGCTCCTTGGCGCGGGCCGTCGATTCCCACGGCGCGTCGATGTCGGTTCGCCCGAAGTGTCCGTACACCGCGGTCTGCCGGAACAGCGGCCGGCGGAGATTGAGCTCCTTGATGATCCCGAGCGGGCTCAGGTCGAAGAGCTTCGTCACCGCGGCTGCGATCGTCGCCTCGGGGACCCTGCCCGTGCCGAACGTGTCGACCCGAATCGCCACCGGCTTGACCACCCCGATCGCGTACGAGACTTGCAGCTCGCATTTGCTCGCCAGACCCGCGGCCACGATGTTCTTGGCCACGTGCCGCGCTCCATACGCACCCGCTCGATCCACCTTCGTGGGGTCCTTGCCCGAGAAGCATCCGCCACCATGCCGCGCGAAGCCGCCGTACGTGTCGACCATGATCTTGCGGCCGGTCAGGCCGGCGTCGGCAACCGGCCCGCCGATGACAAACCTGCCGGTCGGGTTGATGAACGTCCGCACCGACCCGTTGCGCAGGTCAGCCGGGATCACGGTATCGATGACGTGCTCCGCGATATCGGAACGGAGCTGCTCGGCGTCGACCTCATCGTGGTGCTGGGTCGAAAGCACGACGTTGTCCACGCCGCTGGGCTTGCCGTCGTCGCCATACCGGACCGTGACCTGCACCTTGCCGTCCGGCCGCAGGTAGCTGAGCGTCTTGTTGCGCCGAACCTCGGCCAGCTTGCGAGCGAGCCGGTGCGCCAGCGTGATCGGCAGGGGCATGAGCTCGGGCGTGTCGTCGCAGGCGAAGCCGAACATCATCCCCGAGTCACCCGCGCCGCCGACGTCAACGCCCTGCGCGATGTCGGGCGACTGCTCGTCGATGCTGGTGACGACGCCGCACGTCTCGGCGTCGAAGCCGTATTTGGCACGCGTGTAACCGACCTCGCGCACCGTCTGCCGGATGATGCGAGGGATGTCGACGTAACAGTCGGTGGTGATCTCGCCGACCACGATCACGAGACCGGTCGTGACGATCGCCTCGCACGCCACTCGCGCCAGCGGATCCTTGGCCAGGATCGCATCGAGGATGGCGTCCGAGATCTGGTCGGCCAGCTTGTCCGGATGGCCTTCGGTGACTGACTCCGACGTGAAAAGCGATGGCATGCGGTCCTCCTTTGAATCTCCCGCGCCGGCAAGGCCGCGCCACCGTGTGGGCCCGTCCCCAAGCGCCAGGGTCATACCTCTGGGACGAACGGAATCCTAACCCAGCGGCAGGTAGTGGATGCCCGAGTGGCGGAAGAGCTTCGAGCCTCGCTGGTGAAGCAGCGCCGCCGTCGCCGCCCGCGCTGCCTCCATCACCGACTCGATGTGTTCGCGCTTCATCTCCCAGGTCGCGGTGGGCGCCGTGACCGGGCAAAAGACGACGATGCGACACCGCTGCCGCAGCCGTTCGTAGTCGCTGAGCATCTGGTGATGCAGCGAGAGCTGCAGCGTACGGGCGATGAGCTCTCCAAACCCCGCCGGCGCCGCCTCGTGCTCACCACCGGCCATCAGGCTGACGGCCAGGATCTCCTTCGCCCCGTCGTCGACCGCGATGCTGAGAGGCGTGTTGGCGACGATTCCCCCGTCGAGGTGCTCGCGTTCGTTGATGCGAACCATCGGAAAAACACCGGGGATCGCGGTCGAGGCCAGGAGGGCGGGCGTCAGGTCCCCGGAGCGGAACACGGCCGGCTTGCCGGCGTTGAGGTCGGTCGCCACGACGGCGAGCGGGAGACGCAGCTGCTCGAACGTGGTGACGCCGGTCAGGGCCTGGGCTCGGTCGATCAGCCGGCGCACATTCCGCTGCGGAAACGCGCTGAGCCGATCTCGCCGAACCCCCGATACGATCAGCCCGAGCGGGTGGGCCTCGAACACGCTGAGGGCCGGCCGCGACATCCAGACCTCGCGCAGCATCATGGTGCCCGCCAGCGACGGATAAGCAGCGATGGAGGCACCGTTCAGCGCGCCGACGCTGGTCCCGACCACGGCAGCCGGCGGCTCGATGTTGGCCTCGAACAGCGCCTGGAGCACACCGACCTGGGCCGCGCCACGGGCGCCGCCTCCGCCCAGCACCCACGTGCGCCGAGCGGACCCAAACATTTCCTGACTAGGTTACGTGCCCTCTTCCCACGAGGAGAGATATCGGCGTTGCTCCTCGGTCAGGGTGTCGATCGCGATGCCCATGGCGTGGAGCTTGAGCCGCGCCACCTCGGAGTCGATATCGGCCGGAACGTCGTAAACCTTTCGCTCGAGCTGCCCCGCGTTCTTCGCGATGTACTCGGCGCAGAGCGCCTGGTTGGCAAAGCTCATATCCATGACCGCGGCGGGGTGACCTTCGGCGCCGGCGAGGTTGATCA
>VBGV01000098.1 GCA_005880755.1 Chloroflexota bacterium | reverse complement strand
CGTCGTGGCCCGATTCGGTGCGCGGGACGCCGCCCGCCTGATGGCTGACGCCGGCATCGTCCGCAACCGCGCCAAGATCGACGCCACGATCAACAACGCCCGCCGCCACGCAGAGCTGGTCAAGGAGTTCGGCAGCTTGGCCGCCTATGTCTGGGGCTACGAACCCAAACCGCGCAAGGCTTTGCTCGCCCATGCTGCCTTGATCGAGCGCGGCGTTCCCGACGAGGCGGTCGCGATGAGCAAGGACCTTCGGCGCCGGGGCTGGGCATTCGTCGGTCCGACGACGGTCTACTCGTTCATGCAGGCCATGGGCCTGGTGAACGACCACGTCCGGGGCTGCACGGCGGGGTTAGAGGTCGAACGCCTGCGCAGGAACTTCGTACGACCGCGCTAATCTAGCCGCGGGCTGGGGATGTATGGGGGCTGGTGCCCCCCGCAGTCTTCAAAACTGTTTGCGGGGCGCTGTTGAGGCGTCCTGGGTGAGTTCGATTCTCATCCATCCCCGCCACATTTCACTTTTGGGTCCAGCCAATTTGCGCTGTTTTTGCGCTAAACGAGCTCAGATTCACCAAGGTCGGCATATGCTCGGACATCAGACGGGGGAGCGGTTGAGGGGGGATATCAGTACGCCAGGCGAAGGGTCGGACTGCCGAACTAAGGCGTCATCCGAAGAGCTCGTGTCGGTCAACTGGGGGCTTGGACCAATTTGATGCAGCCAACCTGGGCGTCGCCGCGCGGTTTCACCCGGGAGCTGGCAGCT
>VBGV01000099.1 GCA_005880755.1 Chloroflexota bacterium | reverse complement strand
CCTGCAGCGACATCCCAAGGCGCACGTCGTGCTTCTGACCCACAACGAGACCTCGACAGGGCTGACCAACCCGCTGCGGGAGCTGGCGCGGATCGCCCACAGCGCCGAACGCCTGGTCGTGGTGGACGGGGTCAGCTCGATCAGCTCGATCGACATCGAGACGGACGCATGGGGCGTCGACGTGGCGGTCAGCGGATCGCAGAAAGGATGGATGGCGCCTCCGGGCCTCGCCCTGGTGAGCGTCAGCGAGCGCGCCTGGGCCCAGCAGGCAAAGGCGCGGTCGCCTCGGTTCTATTTCGATTGGAAAGAGGCGAAGACGTGGGCTGACAAGGGTATGACCCCATTCACCCCCGCGGTGCCGGTCGCGTTCGCGATGCAGGAAGGCCTGCGCATGCTTGAAGAGGAAGGGCTGAGCAACGTGTATGAGCGGCACGAGCGCCTGGCCCGCGCGTCCCAGGCAGGCCTGCAGGCGCTGGGTTTCCAGCTCTTCGCGCAGGAGGGGTACCGCTCCAACACCGTCACCTCCGCCGTGCCGCCGCCTGGCCTCGACGTGGCCGCCTTGCGCGATCTCTTGAATACGAAGTACGGGGTGGTCATCGCCGGGGGCCAGGGCAAGATGACGGGCAAGATGGTCCGCGTCGGACACCTGGGCGCGGTCGCGGAAGGCGACGTGGTTCAGGTGATCTGGGCGATCGAGCAGGCGCTGGAGGAGCTCGACATCGCGCCGGCGGATGGACGCGGGGTCGCCGCGGTCACCGCTTCGGTGCAGGGCGTTCCCGCCGCCGCACACTGACCGTTCCCATGGCGAAGATCCTGGTCGCCGACCCGCTGGCCGAGGACGGCCTCGAGCGGCTGCGCCAGGCGGGCGAGGTCACGGTGGTCAGCAAGCTGGCCGAGGCGGAGCTCATCCGCCGGATCCCGGAGTTCGACGCACTCGTCGTGCGCAGCGAGACGCGCGTGACCGCGCCGGTGATCGAAGCGGGCACCAAGCTTCGAGTCGTGGGCCGCGCGGGTGTCGGCGTGGACAACATCGACGTCTCCGCCGCCACACGCAAAGGCATCCTGGTCGTCAATGCACCGCGCGGCAACATCATCGCCGCTGCGGAGCACACCATCGCGCTGCTCTTTTCGCTGGCCCGCTGGGTACCCCAGGCCGATGCTTCGGTCAAGCGGGGCGAATGGTCGCGCGCGAAGTTCATCGGCACCGAGATCCGCGGTAAGACACTGGGCGTCATCGGACTCGGCAACGTCGGCTCGGAGGTCGCCAAGCGCGCGCACGGCCTCGAGATGGATGTCATCGCTTACGACCCGGTGGTCGCAGTCGAACGAGCGGAGCTGTTCAATGTCGCCCTGGTCAGCCTCCACGAGCTGCTCGAGCGAGCGGACTTCGTCACGTTGCATGTGCCGCTCGTCGACTCGAACCGCAACCTGCTCGGAGCCGCCGAGCTGGCGCTCATGAAGCCGACGGCGCGGCTCATCAACACTGCGCGAGGTGGCATCGTGGACGAGACCGCGCTCTGCGCGGCGCTGCAGTCAGGCCGGCTGGCGGCGGCGGCGGCTGACGTGTTCGAGCAGGAGCCGCCCGGCGAAAATCCGTTGCTGGCCTTGCCCAATTTCGTGGCCACGCCGCACATCGGCGCGTCGACGGCGGAGGCGCAGGTGTCGGTCGCGTTTGACGTTGCAGAAGAAGTGGCTGCGGTCCTCGCGGGAGACCTCCCGCGGTTTGCCGTCAACGCGCCCGCGCTCCCGCCGGAAGAGCTTGCTTACCTGCGGCCGTTCGCCGAGCTGACCGAGCGCCTGGCGGCGCTGCACGCTCAGCTGTTCGAGGGGCGGGTGAGCGTGATCGAGCTGGACTGCGAAGGCGAGCTGGCTGAGCACGACGTCAACCTCCTGGTGGCGGCGGCGATCACAGGCCTGCTCCAGCCCTTCACCGAAGAGCGGATCAACGCCGTCAACGCGCGGCTCATCGCGAACAGCCGCGGCATCAAGCTGGTCGAGCGTCGCAGCCGGTCTCACAGCAGCTACGCCAGCCTGGTGACGGTGCGGATGCAGGGTCACGAGATCGCCGGGACCCTGCTGATGGGCGAGCCGCGCGCCGTGCGCATCGACTCGTTCCGTGTCGACCTGGTCCCCGAGGGCCGCTTCCTGGTCAGCCGGCATGAAGACCGCCCTGGAGTGGTCGGAAGGGTGGGCAGCATCCTCGGCGAGCACGACGTGAACATCGCGAGCATGCAGGTTGGGCGCGACGCCCCGCGCGGCAATGCGATGATGATCCTCGCCGTCGACGATCGGGTTGCGCCCGAAGTTTTGTCGCGTTTGAGAGAGGTTGGGGGGATGTCGGACTTGCGTTACGTAGAGCTCGGCACGGGTTCCGACGGCTGACGTCCGGGCGCTGCCCGGAATCAGGTACTACCTGGCCCGCGCAGGCGACCCGAGCAACCTCGTCGCGCCGCCATATGACGTCATCCCGGAATCGGACGTCGCGCATTACCGCTCGCTCTCGCCGTACAACGTCGTCCACCTGACGCGTCCCGGGACGGACTACGAAGGGGCGGCACGGACTTTCGAGCGATGGCTCGACGACCGGATCCTCGAGCCCGAGTCACGCTCGATGTACGTCCACGAAGTCGAGTTCGAAGGGCGCGTACGGCGTGATTTGATCGCGTCGCTCCGGCTCCAGCCCTACTCCGACAGGATCGTCCTGCCGCACGAGCGGACGCACCGAGGGCCCAAGGAGGACCGCCTGGCCCTGCTGCGCGCGACAAGGGTCAGCCTCGAGCCGCTGTGGTTCCTGTACGAGGGAGCGGGGACCGGCGTGCCGGCGGTGGTGGAGCGCGTGGCGGCTCGGGCCCCCGCCGTGACCTTCACGGGCCCCGAGGGGACCGGTCACCGGCTGTGGGTGATCTCCGACCCGGCCATCCACGCCTCGGTCCACGCCGCCCTGGAAGACCTGCCGGTGCTGATCGCTGACGGCCACCACCGCTACGAGACCGCCCTGGCGTACGCCGAAGAGGTGAACGGAGACCCCGACGTGCCCTCTCGCTTCACGCTGGCGCTGCTCACCGACCTCTCGGACCCCGGCCTGGTCGTGCTGCCCACCCACCGCGTGATGAAGACGGGCATCCCCGTCACCGGCGGCGAGCGCAAGGCCACGCTGGAGGAGACGCTCGGCTCGCTGCGGGGCCAGGTGGCGGCCGGCGCCTACCGCAACCGCCAGTTTCAGGTCCTGCCGCTGGATGGGGAGGTGGCCCTGGTCGAGCTGCACGAGCAGGTGATCGACAACATCCTCGGCGAGCGAAACCCGGAGGAGTTTCTGCTCTACACGCGGGACCCCGCCGAGGCCGTGCGGTGGGTCGACGAGGGCGTCGGCACGGCCGCCTTCTTCCTCGACACCCCAGACCTGCGGCAGGTTTTGAAGCTGGCCCAGGAAGGGAAAACTCTTCCTCAGAAGGCGACGTATTTCCACCCCAAGCCGCCCTCAGGGATGGTTTTTGACCGGCTGGAAAGAGATCGCCGTCTATAGTTAGGAACCCAAAAGAGTGCCCATTTACGGTTACCGATGCACCAACTGCGGACATCAGTTCGAGATCCAGCAAAGGATGTCCGATGAGCCGCTCCTGGTGTGTCCGAAGTGCCAGGGCAAGCTGACCAAGGTGCTTTACCCGACCGGGGTGATCTTCAAGGGCAGCGGGTTCTACACCACCGACTACAAGGCCGCCGGCAAGACGTCGGACAACGGCTCGACCTCGGACGCGAAGCCGGACGCCAAGCCCGAGTCGAAACCGGAATCAAAGTCCGAGTCGAAGCCGGAATCAAAGGCCGAATCCAGCGATTAGAGCGTTCTAGAACCGTAAGAGGGAGTGCACGTGGCGAACATCCAGGAAGTAACCGACAGCGAGTTTGAAAGCGCCGTTCTGAAGGCCGACAAGCCGGTGCTCGTCGACTTCTGGGCGACCTGGTGCGGACCTTGCCGCATGATCGCGCCGATCGTGGAGCAGATCCATGGCGAGCTCGGGGACAAGATCAAGGTCATGAAGATGGACATCGACGAAAACCCGGCGGTGCCGATGCAGCTCGGGATCATGTCGATTCCGACGGTCATCATCTTCAAGGACGGCAAGGCGGCGGAGCGGACCGTCGGCTATCGCCCGAACATGAAGGGCGACCTGAAGGCGAAGCTCGAAGCGCTGATCTAAGCGATCGCAGCTCCGTCCGGCATCAGCGTCGGGCCCGATGGCGTTGCCCGGTGCTCGTGGGGGGATTCGGATGACTACCGGCGCTATCACGACACCGAGTGGGGCAGGCCGGTGGTTGACGACCGGCGTCTGTTCGAGAAGCTGGTCCTCGAAGGTTTTATGTCGGGGCTGAGCTGGCTGACGAT
>VBGV01000097.1 GCA_005880755.1 Chloroflexota bacterium | reverse complement strand
TCCTCGGCCGCGAAGCGGACGCTGGACGTGGCGGGCCATTACGGGCGGCCGGACCTGTTCCGGCTCGAAGTCAAGCGAGAGGCGCTGGCGCCGGTCGACTTCGGCTAGAGGCGCGGCCAAAAAAGCCCTCCGCGGATCTTCGGCGCCCATGCGGCCGATCTTCGGGTTCAGCTTCTGCGCTGCTCGCTCACGCATCAACGGATGCGCTCGCTGCGCTGCTCGGCGCTTCACCCGAATCTCAGCCACCTGGATCGCCGAATCTCTCGCCGAGGGTTTTCGGCCTCGCCTCAGCGGCGCGCGGCCTCCAGCCCGTAAAGGGCGCCGTACTTTCGCTGCACGTAGCTGATCCACGGCGCGGCGGTCAGCGGCTTGCCGGTCGCCCGCTCCATCAGCTCGTTGGGCGTGAATTTGCGGCCGTGCCGGTGCACGCTCTTGCGAAGCCATCCAAGAACCGGCGCGAACTGGCCTTTCTCGACCTGCGCGTCCAGATCCGGGATGTCGACGCGCATCTTCTCCATCAGCTGCGCGCCGATCAGGTTGCCGATCGTGTAGCCGGGGAAGATCCCGAAGCTCACGTACGACCAGTGGATGTCCTGCAGCGCACCTTCGCGGTCATTGGGGACGTTGAGTCCGAGGTAGGACTTGAACCGCGCGTTCCAGGCCTCGGGCAGGTCTTTGACCTTCAGCGTGCCTTCGAGCAGCTCGTTCTCGAGCTCGAATCGCAGGAGGATGTGCATGTTGTACGTGACCTCATCCGCCTCGACCCGGATGAAAGATGGATAGGCGCGGTTGACCGCCCGGTAGAAACTCTCCGCGTCCACACCGCGCAGCGGTTCTGGAAAGACCGCGGTCAGGCTGGGGTAGAAGTGGCGCCAGAACGGCAGGCCCCGGCCGACGAGGTTCTCCCACAGGCGCGACTGTGACTCGTGGACGCCGGGAGACGCGCCGTCCCACAGGGGCGTGCGGTCGATCTCGTGGGCGATGCCCTGGTTGTACATGGCGTGGCCGGCCTCGTGGACCAGTCCGAAAAAGCACTCGTTGAAAAAGTCGCGCGAGACGCGTGTCGTGATGCGGACGTCCCCCGGACCGATCGACGTCTCGAATGGATGAGTCGAGAGGTCCTGGCGCCCGCGCTCGATGTCATAGCCGAGCCGTTTGACGACTTCGAGCGCGTAGGAGATCTGCAGGTCGGGGTCGAAGGCGCGGTATAGGACTTTGTCGTCCACCGTGTCGGCGTGTCGTGCGATGTCCGCCACCAACGGCACGATCGCCATTTTGAGCTCGGCGAAGATCGCCTCCAGCTGGTCCGTCGTCATGCCGGGCTCGGTGCGGTCGAGCAAGGCGTCGTAAGGGCGGTCCTGATAACCGATGGCGTCGGCGATCCGGCGGTTGAGCTCGACGTTCTTTTCGAGATATGGCGCGAACAGGCCGAAGTTCTCGTCGTGGCGCGCCCTCTCCCAGACGGGCCTGGCGGTGGGACCGGCGCGTGCGACCTCCGCCACGAGGTCGGGCGGAAGCTTGCGTGCCTGGTCGTAGTCGCGGCGCGTGACCCGGACGAGGCTGGCTTCGTCGGAGTCGAACGACCGGCCGCCGAGCTCGTCTTCGAGCTCGCCCAGCAGCCGGCCGACCTCGTCCGAGGTGAAACGAACATGGGCCAGGCGGAGCAGGGTCGAAAGCTGCTCGGCCCGTGACTCGACGCCGCCGCGCGGCATGTACGTTTCCTGGTCCCACTCGAGCAGCAGCGCGGCCCGGTTGAGGTCGGTGACCTCGGCCAGGACGGCTTTGAGCTCCTGCAGCTTCTCGCTAGTGTTAGCCACGACCCCTCCGGGTATTCTCCCGAAAGCGCGTGTCGCCCCGCTAGCTCAGTGGATAGAGCATCTGTCTTCTAAACAGAGGGTCGGGGGTTCGAATCCCTCGCGGGGCACTTTTTTTGTCGAACGTTATTCCGCGTCTTTTGCGCCACCGATGCGTTTGCGATCGTCGCATTCCGCGCCTTTTGCGCCACCGGTGCGCTATTTGCAAAGTGCCGAATCCGTTGATGCCGGTCCGTTCGAATGCAGCCGGAAATACCTAAGCCATCGGTGCGCGCTGTAGCCTCGCAAGGCGTCGCAAGGTACCGCCGGATCTGGTCGGAAGTCCCTCGCCGGGCACGAGATCGAGTCCGTTGACACCCTCCGAATGCGCTGTTACGGTCGTGCACGTAGTTCGCTGTTCCGTAGGGAGGGGTCAATGAACACATCCATCTCGGCGAGGGCTCTGAAATCGGTTGGACTCTCGGCCCTCAGTTTGCTGATTCTGCCCGTCGCGGCCTATGCCTCGACCGCCATGCCGGCGCCGGCGACCCTCGACATCGCACCGAACATCATCGTGGCGTCGATCGCCGGCCACGCCAAGGGACAGCCCCCGAGCAGCAGCGACTGCATCGCCGCCATCACGTTCGCTTGCTATTCCCCCTCAGACATGGCGAACCAGTACGACTTCATGCCGGAGTACGCGGCCCATCATGACGGCGCCGGGCAGACCATCGTCATCTTTGACTCGTTCGGCAGCCCGACGATCCGGCAAGACCTCGCAACATTTGACTCTGCTTACGGCCTGCCAGCCCCGCCTTCGTTCATGATCTACCAGCCCGAGGGGAACGTCGTGCTCAACTACGACAACCTGCCCAGCCCGGTTGGCATTCACAACAAGAACATCAGCAACGAGCTCGGTTGGGCATACGAGACGACGCTTGACGTCGAGTGGGCACACGCCATGGCCCCTGGCGCCAACATCGCGCTGGTCGTGGTTCCGGTAGCGGAGACCCAGGGCGTCCAGGGTCTTCAGAACATAGAGAACGCCGAGGCATGGGCACTCGCCCACCACATCGGAAACATCTGGTCCAACAGCTTTGGCACCGCCGAGCAGGCATTTCACACTCCCACGACGATCAGAAATCTCAACGAGCTCTATCACGCTGCGGCGCAGCAGGGCGTGTCGGTCTTCGTCGCCTCGGGCGATTTCGGAGTGGCCAACCCCGACAAGCAGGGAAGGCTTTTTCCATTTCCGACGGTGCCTTTTCCCACGTCCAGTCCTGACGTGATATCGGTCGGTGGGACTGAAATACCGATCCCCCAGCCCGCGCTGACCACGTACAACCCCGAGACGGTTTGGAGTGAGTTTGGATTCCTCGGTACAGGCGGGGGATACAGCACCGTCTTCGGCGAGCCCGGCTACCAGGTTTCGGCGGCAATTCCTGATGCCTCGTCGGCGCGCGGCCTGCCGGACGTCGCGTACAACTCGGCCGTTGTCGGCTTGTTCATAATCTATGAGAGCTTCGATCCCCGCTTCAACCCCGATTGGGTTGAGGTCGCCGGGACGAGTGCCGCTGCGCCGCAGTGGGCGGCGATCGACGCCATCGCCAACCAGGCCGATGGTCCGCTTGGCTTTCTGAATCCCAGGCTGTATCAGATCTACACCAACGGCTCGTACGGCGCTGCCTTCCACGACATCACAGTCGGCGACAACTCTGCCTCGGGCATCACCGGCTACAGCGCCGCGGTCGGATGGGACCCCGCAACCGGCCTAGGAACACCAGACGTGCACCAACTCGTCGTGGCACTTTCTGCGACCTCGCCCTGACAGGTGGCCCCGTCAGGCGGGGTTAATCCGCAACATGGCGACGCCGCAGAACGGCATGACACAGGCTGACATACCCAAGCCGTCGGACGCCATCTTGTTCCGGCTTGCTGCCATCGCGGCTCACGTTGAGGATTGGCTGGCCACCGATCAACCGCGGAACAAAGCGCCTGTCGGCCTCAGGACCATCAAGAACGACCGGCGACGCTCCATCGAGCAGGTGCTCGTCCTGCTCGCGGATCCCGAGCTGAAGAGCTACCTCGCCGAGGTGCGAGGCCTGGTCATGTAGGCGCTCCGACGTGACTTGTGAACTGGCAATACGGTTAAGGCATGTCCAGCAACCCGGGCGGGCCGCAGATCCCGGCCGACATGAAGGCCTTCAACGACAAGCTGATCGAGGAGTTCCGGGCCAATCACGGCAAGTTGAGTGGGCGAATGGCAAACAGCCAGATCCTGCTGTTGACAACGAGCGGGTCGAGATCGGGCGCGCAGCGCACCACAGTGATCGGCTACCGGCCGTACGGAGACGACCTCGCGGTCATCGCCTCCAACAACGGCGCGGACAAATCACCTTCATGGTTCTTCAACCTGCTCGCGAATCCCATCGCCACGGTTGAAGTCGGTCCGGACAAGTTTCAGGTGAGGGCGAGGGTCACCGGTCTGGAGGAGCGGCCGCGGCTCGGAGCCATCATCGACTACCTCGAGCGGCAGCAGGCGCTTACCTCGCGCCAGATCCCCGTCGTCGTCCTGGAGCGGCTTTAGACCGTGCGGCGGCACGCGGCTTTGTCTTTGGCTTGGCCGCCGGTTTCGCCTTTGCCGCCGGCCGGCGTTTCGCCGCCGGGCCGACGAGGTTTTTGCGCAGCTCTGCCATGCGCGACTTGCTCAGGTTTGTCTTCATCACCCAGGCGACGTCCTTGTCCTGCGCGCGGATCCACTTCTCGAGGTACGGCTTGGCGTTTTTCGGCGCCGCCGCCGCGGCGACGCTCCACCCGTATCCGAGCGCCTGGCGCAGTACCCGAAACCCGTCATTGCGTCGATCGGCCGGAGCCGCGAGCGACAGCGCCTGCGTGATCTGATCGAGCATTGCAAGCACTTCGACCGTGTCCTGGTTGCTTTTGAGCAGCGCCGGCTCACACAGCCCGGCGACCGCGGCGCGCTTCGCGTACCAATCGCCGCGAGACCAGATCTTCATCTCGGCGAGGAGCTTCGGCATGCTCTCGCGACCGAGCCGCTGCAGCGCGATGGCGACCCCCTCACGGACGCGCCAGCGTGGATCGGATGCCAGCTCGCCAAGCCAGGTCATCACGGTCTCGGGCTCCAGCAACGCGATCCGGCCGAGACCGGCCGTCCCGCACAGGGCCAGGAACTCATCACGGGACGCGGAAAGACGCCACAGCCGGTCCGCATCCCCCTCCTCGACGACTGCTGCCACCAGCTCGAGATTGGCCCGCGCACCAGGCAAACCCGAATGCTTCTTCAGGTACGGCTCCCAGTCTTTGAGCCTCCGCAGCTCCGCCCGATAGACCTCCACGCGCTCATCCATGCTGGACGCGATGCTAGCGGCCCCGCTGGTGATGCGACCTTGGTTACACCAGAATTCAACCATGGACCTCGCGCGTTCCGCGGCGCTGAGACGTGGCGTACGCCTCGAGGTCGTGACCATCGCCTGGATGCTCGTCGAAGCGATCGTCGCCCTGGGCGCGGGAATCGCAGCCCGGAGCGTATTGCTGACCGCGTTTGGCGTCGACTCCGTGGTCGAGCTGCTGAGCGGGATCGTCCTCTACCGGCGGCTGGCAGGCGAGTCGAACCACGCCGCCACCGTCGACGTCGAACGGCTCGAGAACCTGACCACCCGGATTTCAGCTGTGCTGCTCGTCTTGCTGTGTGCCTATGTCCTGCTGTCATCGCTCGCGGGCCTGGTCTTCCGCGTGATTCCGGAGGGCTCGGTGGTCGGCGTTGCGGTCACCCTCGTGGCGGTGATTGCAATGCCGCTGCTCGCGCGCGCCAAGCACCGTGTCAACCGGGTTGTCGACAGCCCATCGCTGCGGGCCGACATCGCGGAGACGATCAGCTGCGCATACCTGGGCGCGGTCACGCTCGCGGGGCTGGCAGTGAGCATGCTCACGGGTTGGTGGTGGGTTCAGTACGTCGCCGCTTTGGCACTGCTCGTGTGGCTCGTGCCGGAAGCCCGTGAGGCGCTCGAACACTGGCGGGATAATTGGGCCGAAAAGGGGGAGAGGGAATCAGGAAATGAGTGATCGAGGTCGGGACGGCAGCGTGGAAGAGCCGGCGCGCCACCGAGACAACCGGCGGCTCATGGTCACGCAGCTGTTGCGCAGCCCGGTGCTGAATCCGGCCGGGACGGAAGTCGGTCGAGTCGAGGATTTCATCGTCAAGCTCTCGGAGGGGACGTATCCGCCCATCACCGGATTGAAGGTTCGGGTCGGCGCGCAGGACGTGTTCATCGGCAAAAGCCTGATCGACAGCCTCGAGCCCGGCGGCGTGCGCCTGAACACGCACACCATCCGCACCGAAGCATTCCAGCGCCGTCCCGGTGAGGTGCTGCTGGCCGCAGATGTGCTTGGACGTCACCTCGTCGACGTGCACAAAGGGCGGATCGTGCAGGCGCACGACCTCGTGCTGGCGCCCGGCGACGACGGTTGGTACCTGGCCGGTATCGACCGCAGCCCGCAAGCGATGCTCCGACGGCTGCTGCCGCGGCGCGGCCGGCCGGACCTGCGCCGGCACGCGATCCTGGACTGGAAGGACGTCCAACCTTTCGTCGGCCACGTGCCCACGGCCAAGCTGCTCATGCCGCTCCAGCGCCTGCGACGGCTGCACCCCGCGCAGATCGCGGACATCGTCGAAGACGCGTCACATGAGGAAGGCCAGGAGATCATCGAGGCGGTCGAGAGCGACCCGGCCTTCACGGCGGACGTGTTCGAGGAGCTCGACGCGGAACACCAGGTCGAGTTCCTCAAGTCGAAGTCCAATCAGGAGGCGGCGCACCTGCTGGAGCGGATGGCGCCGGATGACGCGGCCGACCTGCTGGGTGAGCTTGACCAGGAGAGGCGCAAGCCGGTCTTCGACATGATGGCCTCGAGCCAGCAGTACAAGCTGCGCAAGCTCCTGCAGTACCACCCGACCACCGCGGGCGGGATGATGAGCCCGGACTACGTCTCGGTCGTGCGCGATTCGACCGTGGACGTGGCCCTCGAGGCGGTGCGCACCGATGACAAGGCGCCGCACCAGCTGCTCACCACCGTTTTCATCACCGAGCAAGACGGCCAGTACGTCGGGAGCATCGGCGTCGTCGAGCTGCTTCGGGCAGATCGCGCACGCAAGGTCCATGAGCTCGAGCTGACGATGGTCTCACTGCACGGCAACGCCGACTTCGCCGACGTCGCCTTGATGATGGCCGACTACAACCTCACCTCCCTCGCCGTCGTCGATGCGGCCGGCAACCTGATCGGTGCGATCTCCGCGGACGACGTCATCGAGGCACTGGTTCCAGAGGATTGGCGCAACCGGGCCGAAGCGAGCACCGGAGTATGAGGGTCTGATGTCGGAGCGCGAGCCAAACCGCAAGGACTCGCGCTTGAAGCCAACGTCGGCCGTGGTCGACGATCTGCATCCGGCCGACATCCACGGGGCGTTCGGCACCATCCGCGTCAGCGACGTCACCCCGCGCCGCACCTGGCGCCGACGGCTCCTCACCCTCGCCGCGATCATCGGCCCGGGCCTCATCGTGATGGTCGGCGACAACGATGCCGGGGGTGTCTCGACCTACGCCCAGGCAGGCCAGGACTTCGGCTATTCGCTGCTCTGGACGCTGCTCCTTCTGATCCCGGTCCTGATCGTCAACCAGGAGATGGTCGTTCGCCTGGGTGCGGTCACCGGGGTCGGCTACGCGAGGCTCATCAGCGAGCGCTTCGGGCGATTCTGGGGCTGGTATTCGGCGGTCGGGATCTTCCTCCTCAACTTCCTGACCATCAGCACGGAGTTCATGGGCATCAGCCTGGCCGGCGAATACTTCGGATTGAGCCCAGTACTGGTGGTGCCTCTCGCGGCCTTGATCCTCATCGCCATCACTGTCAGCGGCAACTTTCGGCGCTGGGAGCGGGCGATGTTCGTGTTCCTTTTCGCCAGCCTGCTCGTCCTCCCGCTGGCGCTGCTCAGCCATCCCGATCCCGGCGCCGCGCTCAAGGGGTTTCTCGTCCCAGGCGTGCAGGGCGGGCTGACCTCCAACTCGGCGCTCCTGATCGTCGCCGTCGTGGGCACGACTGTCGCCCCGTGGCAGCTCTTCTTCCAGCAGTCGAACGTGATCGACAAGCGCATCACCCCCCGCTGGCTCGACTACGAGAAGGCCGACACGGTGATAGGGGCTTTCGTCGTCGTGATCGGCGCGGCCGCGATCATGATGGCCACCGCCTCCGCGTTCACAGGCACATCGGAGTTCGGCCACTACCAGGACGGGCTTCGCATCGCGCAAGGTCTCGCCTCGCACATCTCTCCTGTTGCGGGCACGATCTTCGCCCTGCTGCTGTTCGACGCCTCGATCGTCGGCGCGTCGGCGGTGACTCTGGCCACCTCGTACGCGTTCGGTGACATGTTCGGGGTGAGGCATTCGCTTCACCGCGGTGTGCGCGAGGCCAAGCTCTTCTATGCCTCATACACCGGCATGGTCGCCCTGGCCGCAGCCATCGTGCTCATCCCGCAAGCGCCGCTGGGGCTGATCACCACCGCCGTCCAGGCGCTCGCCGGGATCATGCTGCCCAGCGCGACTGTGTTCGCGGTGCTGCTGTGCAACGACCGCGCGGTGCTCGGGCCGTGGGTCAACAAGCTGTGGCTCAACGCGGTCGCGGGCGTGATCGTGGCCGCGATGCTCGTGCTGTCGCTGATCCTGGTCGTGTCGACGGTGGTTCCTTCGGTCGACGTGACGGTGCTGCTCGTCGTGCTTGGCTCGGTCGCGGGGTTGATTCTCGTCGCGGGCGGTGCGTGGAGCTGGTTCAGCAATCGCGGCGCGCCTGCAGAGCCCGAGATCTCACGAGAGGAGCGCGCGAACTGGCGCATGCCCGCCCTCGTGCTGCTCGAGCGGCCGACGTGGTCGGGTTTGCGCAGGACCGCCATGTACGCCCTGGCCGGCTACCTCGTGCTGTCGATCGTTCTGCTCGCGGTCAAGGCGGTCGAGCTGGCGACCCAGCGGTAGGCAGTCGTTCCTTCAGGACCGTTAACAGGTCACTTACAAAGGGATACCGGCTTAACGGCTAGAATGCAGGCCC
>VBGV01000151.1 GCA_005880755.1 Chloroflexota bacterium | reverse complement strand
CGAGCTGGCGCGCGATGCGGAGCTTGGAGTTGGCGTCGAGGTGGAAGCCTGGCGACTGTTCGCCGTCGCGCAGCGTGGTGTCGAAGATGAATACTCGGTCCGGGTTCGTGTCTTTCATTTCTCTACAGGCTCCAACCACGTCATCATCGAGCGCAGCTCGCGCCCGACCTGCTCGATCTGGTGATCCGCGTCTTTCTTCCGCATGGCCATGAACTGCTCACGGCCGTTTGAGTTCTCGTCGAGCCAGCGCTCGGCGAACGAGCCGTCCTGGATCTCCGCCAAAACCTGCCGCATCGACTGCCGCACGTGGTCGTCGATCACGCGCGGGCCGGAGACGTAATCGCCGAACTCGGCCGTGTCGGAGACCGAGTAGCGCATGAAGCCCAGGCCGCCCCGATACATCAGGTCGACGATGAGCTTCAGCTCGTGCAGGACCTCGAAGTACGCGAGCTCGGGTTGGTAGCCCGCTTCGACCAGCGTCTCGAAGCCGGTCTTGACCAGCGACGTCACGCCCCCGCACAGCACCGCCTGCTCGCCGAACAGGTCGGTCTCCGTCTCTTCCTTGAACGTGGTCTCGAGGACGCCGGCGCGACCCGCGCCGAGCGAGCGCGCATACGCGAGCGCGCGCTGCCACGCGTGTCCGGTGGCGTCCTGGTGAACAGCGATCAGGGCGGGCACGCCCTGTCCGGCGACGTAGGTGCTGCGCACGAGGTGGCCCGGCCCCTTGGGCGCGATCATCGCCACGTCGATGTCCTGGTTGGGCTTGATCTGCGCGAAGTGGATGGCGAAGCCGTGCGCGAACATCAGCATCGACCGCGGCTGGAGATGCGCCTCGATCGATTCGCGAAACAGCTTGCCCTGGCCGGCGTCAGGCGTCAGCACCATCACGACCGAGGCTTCCGAAACGGCCTCCGGCACCGGGACCGCACGCAGGCCGTCGGCCTCCACGCGCTCGATCGACTTGCTTCCTGGATAGAGCCCGACGCGGACGTCCTCGCCGCTGTCGTGCAGGTTCAGCGCGTGCGCGCGACCCTGCGATCCATAACCGATCACCGCCACCGGCTCGCCGAGGGTCGGCGGGCAGTCGACTTCGTAGTGGATCTTCATTCGCTCTTCCTCATCACCACCGGGCCGGAGCGGACCACGTCAATGATTCCGTGCCGGGCCAGCTCGTTGACAAAATCGGCCACCTGGTCGGCATCGCCGGAAAACTCGACCGTCGTGCCGTCGGACCCTGTGGACAGGACCTTCGCGCCTCGCTTCAGCAGGGCGTCGAGCTCGGAAGCCGCGACGGTGGCGACGACCAGCTCGCGGTTGTGCACGTCGTCGCCCGTCAGGTCCTCGACCTCGACGACCTCGACCAACCGCTCGAGCTGCTTGCGCACCTGGTCGGCTTCGGCGTGGCCGTGGTCGATCTGCAGGGTGATGCGCGAGTGTCCCGGCTGGCGGCTCGGGCCGACCGAGATCCCGCGCACGTGAAAACCGCGACGTCGGATCACGCCGGAGATCTTGGTCAGCGTGTTCTGCCCGTCCACGACGAGCAATGAGAGGACGCGGATTCGGTTGTGTGTCTGCGGCGCAGCCACAGCTGGCTTGGGCTTGATCTCAAGCATATTCAGGGGCCTCCCGGAACTCGCCGAGCCCCTTGCCGAGCGGAACGATCGGATACACGTTGGCCTCGGGGTCGATGCGGAAATCGATCAGGAATGGGCCCTTCGTCCGCTCGGCCGCGTCGAACGAGGGCGCGATGTCCTCGAACTTCTCGACCCGCAGCGCGGGCAGCCCGTAAGCCTCGCAGAGCTTCACGAAGTCCGGCATGTGCGTGAGGTCGACCTGCGAGCGGACGCCGCCATAGAAGTCGTCCTGGAACTGGCGGACCATGCCGAGCGAGCGGTTGTTGAGCAGCACGATCTTGACATCGAGCTGGTGCTCGACTGCGACCGACAGCTCCTGCGCGGTCATGACAAAGCCGCCCTCGCCGGCCACGCACCACACGGGAAGGTCGGGCCGACCGAACTTCGCGCCCAATGCCGCCGGCAGCGCGAAGCCCATCGTGCCCGAGCCGCCTGAGTTGATGAACAGGCCAGGCCGGTCGTAGTTCCACCACAGCGCGGCCCAGATCTGGTTCTGGCCGACGTCGGCCACGATGATGGCCTCGCTGCGAGCCCGCTTGTACATGTCGATCAAGACGTCCTGCGGCTGCAGCTGCCCGTTCGATTGCCTGTAGCGAAGCGGGTGCTCCTCGCGCCACTTGTCGATCTGCCCCAGCCACTTGGCCCGGCCCGCATCGACCTTGGTCACCTGCGGCACCATCGCCTCGAGCGCCAGCCGCGCGTCGGCGACCAGCTCGATGTGCGGCCGCACGTTCTTGCCCATCTCGGATTCGTCGATGTCGACGTGGATGAACGTCTTGACGTTGGGGGCGAACTCGGAGAGCTTGGCGGTGACGCGGTCGTCGACCCGCATCCCGACCATCATCAAGACGTCCGCGTTCTGGACCGCCTTCAGGCACCAGCCCGTGCCCATGAAACCCGTCATGTGCAGAGACAGCGGGTGCTTGACCGGGAACGCGCCGATGCCGAGCAGCGTCGTCCCGACGGGCGCCGCGGCGGCCTCGGCCAGCTGCATGAGCTCGCGCTCGGCGTGGCTCAGCAGGACGCCATGGCCGGCGAGGATGACCGGTCGCTCGGCGCCGGCCAGCGCCTGGGCGGCCTGACGCGCCCCATCCAGGTTGACGTGGCCGTTCAGCTTGTAGCCCGGGATCTCCAGGTACTCCGTGTTGACCCGCTCCGCGTCGGCCTGCTGCACGTCCTTGCAGATGTCGATCAGCACGGGGCCGGGCCGGCCGGTGGTCGCGATGTGGAACGCCTCGTGGATGACGCGGGGCAGCTGGTCGATCTTCGTCACCAGGTAGCTGTGCTTGGTGACCGAGCTGGTGGCTCCGATGACGTCGGACTCCTGGAACGCGTCGCGACCCACCTGCGTGCTGACGACCTGGCCGGTGATCGCGATCATCGGCACCGAGTCCATGTACGCGGTGCAGAGCCCGGTGACCAGGTTCAGCGCGCCCGGGCCCGAGGTGGCGAACACCACGCCCGGTTTGCCGCAGGCGCGCGCGTAGCCGTCGGCCATGTGCGCGGCGCCCTGCTCGTGCCGGACCAGGATGTGCTTGAGCTTGGGATGCTCGTGCAGGTGCTGGTAGATCGGCAGGTTGGCGCCGCCGGGGTAGCCGAAGATGTACTCGACACCTTCGCGCTCGAGCGCCTCCAGGATCATGTCGGCTCCGGTCAAGTTGTCAGCGGGCTCCTTTTTGCTTCAAAAAATGAGGAAGCCCCCGCCTTTCGGTCGGGGGCTTTTGCGATCTATCTGGCGGTTCTGGCTAGTTCGCGCGTGCCCCCGTTCGGATGCCAATCAGGCCCAGGAGTCCAAGGAGCAGTACGAGCAGGCCGGAAGGTCTAGCCATTGAGGTTGTGAATGTTAACGAGCCAACCGAGGGTTCGGGTTGTGCCCAGGCCACAAATTTCCGGCCTTGGTGGTGCGTAAAGTTGTCGTTCCCAATGGCAAAGCCTGGATCCGCTGGCCGCGCGGAGCAGATTCGCGCTGGGGCGAGCTCAGCCGAAGGCGCCGCGAGCACCGGACCGGAGCGCACTCGTGTGCGCGAGGACCGGAGCGCAAGCGGCAACGCCCGGATGAGCCGCCCCAGTAGCGAAGATGCCCGCGCGGATCGGCGGATCCAGGCTTCAACTCTCGCCCAGAAGCTGTGGGACGCCCACGTCGTGCGTTCGGCGGAGGGCGAACCTGACCTCCTGTTCGTCGATTTGCACCTGGTCCACGAGGTCACCTCCCCCCAGGCGTTCGAGGGTTTGCGCCTGGCCGGGCGCAAGGTCCGGCGGCCGGACCTGTCGGTGGCGACGATGGACCACAACGTCCCCACCCGCGGCGGCGTCCGCGCCGCCGACGACATGTCGCGGAAGCAGATGGAGGTGCTGACCGAGAACTGCCGGCGCGAGGGTATCCCGCTGCA
>VBGV01000150.1 GCA_005880755.1 Chloroflexota bacterium | reverse complement strand
ATCAATCCGCCGTACCACATGAATTACTGGTTCCGCGCCTCGGGCGTGCCGGCGGACGGGGGAGGCAAGACCGGCACTGCGCAGTGGGGCGGGAGCGGTCTCGACCTTCCGACGCACGCGTGGTTTGTCTTCTTCGCGCCCTACGCTCAGCCGGAGATCGCTCTTTCGGTTTTCGTCGAGCGGGGCGAGCTGTCGGAAGTGCAGGCGGCGCCGATCGGCGTCGACATCACCAAGTTCTACCGCGACAACCTGAGCTCGATCCGAAAGCAGTGATCCGCCGCCTCGACCGCCTCCAGGTGGTGCTGGCGGCGATGCTCGCGTCGCTGGGTGTGATGACAGTCTTCAGCGCGCGCGCCGACTGGCAACGGCAAGTCGTGTGGGTGATTGCGGGCGCGGCGATTTACGTCGCCGCCACGATCTTCGATTACCGCCGGCTGCGCACGGTTGCGCCCGCGCTGTATGGCGGGATGATGCTGATGCTCGTCGGCGTGCACCTGGTCGGTCACACCGCGCTGGGGGCACGGCGATGGCTCGCCGTGGCCGGGTTCCCGCTCGAGCCGTCGGAGCTTTCGAAGCTGATCCTCGTCGTCGTGTTGGGCGCTTACCTCGCGCGCGCCGGTCGGATCGGGTGGCGTGCGTTCGCCGGGGCCCTGGGTCTCGCCGCGGCTCCCGCGTGCCTCGTGGTGACCCAGCCTGACCTTGGCACCACGCTCGTCCTGGCGGCCGTGACGTTCGGCATGCTGTTCCTCGGCGGCGCGCGACCCGTTCAGCTCGGGTCCGTCCTCACCGCGGTGGTGGTGATGGTCCCGTCACTGCCGAACCTCCTACGTGGTTACCAGCAACGGCGGCTCGAGGTCTTCCTCAACCCCAACCTGGACCCGCTGGGCGCGGGGTACAACTTGATCCAGGCACGGATCGCGGTCGGATCCGGAGGGATGTTCGGCCGCGGCTGGCTGCATGGGATGCAGGGTCAGCTCGGCTTCATCCCGGAACGAGCAACCGACTTCGTTTTCGCGACGTTCGCCGAGGAGTTCGGCCTGCTCGGCAGCCTCGTCCTGCTGACGCTTTTCGGGACCCTGCTGATTCGTGTCCTGCGCTCGGCCGGCGTGGCTTCGGACCGCTTCGGCGAGCTGCTGGCCGGCGGCGTGTTCGCAATGATCCTGGTCCAGGTGCTCGAGAACGTCGGCATGAACATCGGCCTGCTTCCGATCGCCGGCATCCCGCTGCCGCTGATCTCGTACGGGGGCTCGGCCACGATCACCACGCTGGCCGGGTTGGGAATCGTCCAGTCCGTTACTGTCCGACGGCGCACGGTTGTCCACGAGGAGCCCCTCCCCACAAATGGGAAGGAGTCTTTGCTTGGTACAATCACTCGCCGTGCCCAAGCCTGATAGTTCGCTGTCGGCTGTCATCGTCAGCGGCGGCAAGCAGTATCGCGTGGCGCCCGGCGACCGCATCCTGGTCGACCGGCTCGCCGCGGAACCGGGTTCCTCGGTCAAGCTCGGCCGCGTGCTGCTGTTCAATCATGGCGACGAGCTCAAGGTGGGCAGCCCGGCCGTGGAAGGCCTCGACGTCGACGCCAAGGTGATCGGGCACCCTCGCGGACCGCGCACCGAGAGCATCCGCTACAAGTCCAAAAAGCGTGTGCGTGTGCATCACGGTGGGCGTTCTCACCTGACCGCGCTCGAGATCATCGCCGTCGGCGGTATCGGCATCGAGACCGAAGTCGACGAAGACGAAGCTTCAAAGACCAAAACCAAAGCACGCACCAAGGCCGCGCCGAAAAAGAAGGCAGCCGCGCCGAAGGCTGAGGCTGTCGAAGACAAGGCCGAGGCGAAGAAGGCTACCCGCCGCCGGACGACCAAGAAGGAGTCGGAGTAGTTGGCACACAAGAAAGGCGGCGGCTCGTCCCGCAACGGCCGCGATTCGAACCCGCAGATGCTCGGGGTCAAGATCTACGGCGGACAGCTTGTCCCCCCTGGCGCCATCCTGGTGCGCCAGCGCGGGACCAAGATCGCGCCGGGAGAAGGTGTTGGCGTGGGGCGCGATGACACGCTCTTTGCGCTCGTCGGTGGCCACGTCAAGTACGAGCGGGTGGGCAAAGACCGCCGTCGCGTCACCATCCAGCAGAACGCCGAAAAGAGCTGACGGCAGGCATTTCGTCGACTCCGCCCGGATCGCCGTGCGCGGCGGTCATGGCGGCAAAGGCTCGGCTTCGTTCCGCCGTGAGCCATACACCCCACGAGGCGGCCCCGACGGCGGGGACGGCGGCCGCGGCGGATCGGTAGTCCTCGAAGCCACCAACGACGCCAGCGACCTTTCCCTGTACACACAGCGGAGGCGATGGAACGCTGAGCCTGGCGCTGATGGCGCCGGCGGGCGCAAGACCGGCCGCAGCTCGTCCGACATCGTCCTCAAAGTGCCCGTGGGCACCATCGCGCTCGACTCCGAGGGGTCGCTGATCGCCGACCTCGATCGGCCCGGCGCTCGCGTGGTGGCGGCCCGCGGCGGCGCCGGCGGACGTGGCAACGTCCACTTCAAGAGCTCGACGCGCCACGCTCCCGACTACGCGGAGCCAGGGCTCAAAGGTGACGAGCTGGAGATTCTCCTCGACCTCAAGCTGATCGCCGACGTGGGCCTGGTCGGGCCGCCGAACGCAGGCAAGTCGTCGCTTCTGCGGGCGCTGACCGCGGCCCGTCCGAAGGTTGCCGACTATCCGTTCACGACGCTGGACCCCGAGCTGGGGGTTGCCGAAAGCGACGCCGGACGCGTCGTGCTTGCGGACATCCCTGGACTCATCGAGGGTGCCGCGCAGGGCGCGGGGCTGGGGCAGCGATTCCTCCGCCATGTCGAGCGGACCAAGGCGCTGGTCTACGTGCTGGACGGTTCGTCGGCGGATCCATGGCAAGACCTCGCGACCGTCCGGCAGGAGGTCGCGCAGTTTTCAGCCGGGCTCGCGAATCGCCCGCACATCGTCGCCGTCAACAAGGTCGACCTGGAACCTGCGCGCCGGCTACGTGCGCGCTCGCGACGTGCCGGCGTCTACTTCGCTTCGGCTCTCACCGGGGAAGGCCTGCCGCGCCTGATGGACGCGATCGCGGAAGTTGTTGCTGCGGCGCCCGAACCTCCTGTGCCCGCGCCGGCCAAGGTGACCAAACTGCCGGTGCGTCGGGGCGACGAGCTGGTCGTGGAGCGGAAGCCATCGGGCTTCGACGTCCGCGGCGAACGCGTGGAGCGCCTGGTCGAGCGGACCAACCTCGACTCGGAGGGAGGACTCGCGCGGTTCCAGGCCGAACTGGACCGGTTGGGCGTCAACGCCGCGCTGGAAGCCGCGGGTGTGGAGCCTGGCGACACCGTCAACATCGCGGGGGTGGAGTTCGAATACCAGCCTTGAGGATCGGCATCCTCGGCGGCACATTCGACCCCATCCATGCAGGCCACCTGGCGGCGGCGCGCGCCGCGATCGACTGCGCCGGCCTCGAGCGTGTGCTGCTGATCCCGACCGGACAGCCTCCGCATCGAAGCGGCACCGTGGCGGATGCCAAGCAGCGCGTGGAGATGTGCAGGCTCGCGATCGGCGAGGACAAGGCTCTCGAGGTTTCCGATGTGGAGGTCCGCCGCGGTGGCGTCTCGTACACAGCCGAGACGCTCCATGATCTAAGTCGGATTTATCCGCAAGACGAGCTGTTCTTGATCCTGGGCTGGGACGCAGCGAGGTTGTTCGCGACCTGGCGCAAGCCTGAGGAGATCCGCCGTCTCGCCCAGGTGGTGGTGGTCAGCCGGCCGGGCAGCGGCGCTCCGGACTCCGCGGCGTTGCAAGCCGCGGGCCTCGATCCGGGTGGGACGGTCCTGTGCCTGCGCCCCACGCCGGACATCTCGGGCAGCGCGCTGCGGCGAGCCATCGCGCGGGGAGAACCGGTGGGCGAGAGGTTGCCCGCGGCGGTCGCGGAGTACATCGCCAAACACGATCTCTACAGGGATAATCGAAGGGTTGGCTGAACGGACCAGGCGACTCACGCCTCTGCAGCTGGCCCGCCTACTGCGCGGCGCCGCAGCCGAGAAGAAAGCCTGGGACCCGGTGGTGATCGACGTCCGCGACCAGACTTCCATCGCCGACTATTTCGTGATCTGCGAGGGCGAGACGGACCGCCAGGTACGCGCCATCGCAGACGGAATGGTCGAAGCCGCGAAGGCCAAAGACCGCAAACCGCTCGCGGTGGACGGGTACGACGATGCAGGCTGGATCCTGCTGGACTTCGATTCGGTGCTCGCGCACGTGTTCCTACCGGGCGAGCGATCGTATTACGACCTGGAAAGCCTGTGGGCGCCGGCGGCGAAGAGGCGGAGGAAAGCAGCCTCGGCTTAGTTCTTCGTTCCCGCCCGTTACCCTGGCCGAATCCCGCCTAGATCAGTTGCGCGTACCGGTCGAAGATTTCGCGTAGGTCCGCCGGTGGTTCGACTCGGTGCTTCTTCATCACCTCAAACAAACTGAGGATGTGGCGCACACCGGCCAACGTCACGCCTTTCTCTCGCGTCAGGTTCTGGATGACCTGCACCTTGCTGATGTCGCGCTGCGAGTATCGACGGCGGTTGGTGCTCGTGCGGTGCGGCTCGATGAGCTGGGCGTCCTCGTAGAGCATCAGCGTGCGCGGGTGCGTCTCCAGGATCTCGGCCGCGACGCTGATCGTGTAGAGCGGCTTGTCGAGGTCGCTGAACGACTGGTGATGCGCCCTCGGGCCGCGGTTGTTGCTGGTCATTTGAGGGACTTCAAGACCTGGATGATGGCCGGTCCCAGCAGCACGACCCAGAGGACGGGAAAGATGCAGCCGACCATCGGAAACACCATCCGCGATGAAGCCTGCGCGGCGCGTTCCTGCGCGCCCTGGCGCTGACGGCGCCTCATCTCGGTCGCCTGCACGCGCAGCAGGCGAGCGATCGGCACGCCCATCTGGTCGGACTGCACGATCGACTCGACGAGGTGATGCAGGTCCGGCACGCCCGCCGCGTCGGCCATGTGCTCGAGCGCCGCCATGCGGGGCCGTCCCAACCGGATCTCGCGCAGTACCTTACCGATCTCGTCGCCCAGGGCGTTGTGAAAGCGTTCAACGATGCTGAGCAGCCCTTCGTCGAGACTCATGCCTGACTCAACCACCAGGGTCAGCAGGTCGGTCGCTTCGGCCAGCGAGCGCTGGATCTCGCGCCGGCGCATCGAAATCCGCTGCTCGAGCCACAGGCTCGGCAAGAGGTATCCGGCGAGGGCAAACACGACGCCCGTCAGCGGCACGGAGACGAGGTCGGGCAAACCGAGCGGCAGGATGAGGCCGAGGGCGAGCCCTGCGACGGCCATCAAGGCGGCGAGGCTGTAGCGGACCGCCTGGAACCCGGCGGGGGTCAGGTTGCCCGGGTTGCCGGCCTGGCTGAGCTTGTGCCGGACCTGGATCGTGGTCTGTGCCGGAAGGCGGGAAACCGGACGCAAAAGCGACTCGAGCTGCTTGACGAACGTTGCCCGGGGAGCGCCCGGGGCGAGGCCGCCGTTGGCCACCGCCGCCCGGTACTGGTCGATGGCGATGAAGTAAGCGAAGATGATGCCGCCGCAGATGACGCCGGCGGCGATCGCGATCTGCAGCACTCTTATGACTCCAGCGAGGTCATGCGCTGGATCAGCAGGTTGCCGATGAGGATCATGAAACCGGCGAAGCCCAGCATCGCGTAGCCGACCCACGTGCTGGTCATGGGCGCGTAATAGCCCGGCACGAAAACGTAAAGCCCCAACGCAAGCAGGATCGGCAAGCCGGTGATGATTCCGGCCGACGCGCGTGATTGCGCGGTGAGCACGCTCATGTCGCGCTTGGTCTGCAGCCGGTCGCGGAGCGTGTCGGAGATGTTGTCGAGGACCTCGGCGAGGTTTCCGCCGACTCGAATGTGCAGCAGGATGGCGGTGACGATGAACTCGAGGTCGGGGCTGCTGATGCGGAGCAGCAATGCGCTGAGCGCGTCCTCGACCGATGTGCCGAGTGTGATCTCGGTCGTCACGCGCTCGAATTCCGTGGAGACGGGCGGCTGCGACTTGGCGGCCACGGTCTCGAGAGCACGATCGATCGCGTAGCCCGTCTTCAACGAGTTCGACAGAAGCTGAAGCATGCTGCCCAGCTGCTCGTTGAACTGTCTCGTGCGCCGTCGCTGCAGGTAGGCCACGACCAGCGGGGGGATGACGTAGCCGACCGCACCGAGGATGATCGGTCCAACCGAGAAGCCGAAACGAAAGAGGCCGATCAGGGCCCCGAGTCCGACCGCCCCGATCCGGATCAGCAGGTACTCCGGCGGGGTGACGTTCAAGCCCGCCCGCGCGAGGTCCTCGCTCAATGTCGGCTTGCCCTGCACCTTGCGGCGCTGGCTCAGGTTCTCAGCCGCCGGCTTGAGCAGGCGCTCGACGAGCTCGCGGGGCGTGGCCCTGGCGACCGGCGCCTCGGTGGCCCTCGACCTGCGATCCTTCCGCACTTTGTCGAGCGCCCAGAAGAACACGAAAATCGCCGCCGCCATCGGTACGGCGACGATGGTCTCGGGCGGCAAGCTCATTTGAACAGGGTGGGGTAGCTCGTCTGGATGAACTGCAGCGTCACGCCGTGCGCGTCCTCAACCGACTGGCAGTTCGGATCCGGCGCCTGCTCGCCCGGCTGGTAGTCCTTGTACGACTCGAGCGAGTATTTCAGCGCGGCGTAGGCGAGGAACCAGGTGATGATCTCTGCCTGGCACTGGGTCACCACCACGGTGAGGCTCGTCGCGCTCGAGCTGCCGGTCGTGCCCTGCATGCCGACCTTGATCACGTGGAGCTGCGTGAAGATCGTCTTCGCCGCGACCTTGCCGGCCGCCGACACCGTCGCGATCACCGAGATGTAGTCGCCCGGCTGGATGTAGTCCGCGACACCCTGCTGCTCGCTGGTCGGGATGGTCAGCGCGACGTAGCCCTTGGGGATGGGCAGGTATTCGGACTGCGACCCCAGCGCCTGGTTCGGCCTGGCCACGTCGTTGGCTGACACCGCCTGGCCGGAGCTGATGGTCACCAGCGGCACCATGCCCTGCACCTGCTGGACGCTGGCGAAGTAGACCTTCGGGTAGGTTGCCGGAACCGGGATCGATCGGATGCTGAGCGAGTCGGCCGGAATCGGGACTCTCGGCAGCAGGTCCTTGCTCGCCACCACGACCGTCTGGAGGGGACTGCTTCCGGATGTACTGGCGTTGAGAGCTACGAGGACGAACGCGACGATCACGAGCAGGGCGAGCAGGATGCCAAGCAGGGTGAATGGGCGGCGCGAAGTAATTGCGCTAAAGGTTCGCAAGGCCGACCAATCATAGGCAAGATATCCCGGTGCCGAGCCCCCCTTACGTGACACTCAAATCACCACTTTTGAGGCAGGACGGACAGTCCCTGGTCGAGTTCGCCGTGTCGTCCGTCGTGCTGCTGTTGCTGGTTGGCGGGCTGGTCGACATCGGGCGCTCGATCTATCTCTCCGAGGCCTTCTCGAACGCCGCCCGAGAGGGGGCCCGCCACGGCGCGTGGTACGACGCCCCGAACCTGGCGCACCCCTACCTCTACGACGCGCAGATCAAGGACGCGGTGGATTCGGAGCTGGCCTCGATCTCGTTGCCCGCGTCGGTCCTCAAGAATCCGGGCAACACATGTCCCAACACGACCGACGGCAACACCGCGCACAACCCTCCCTTTGTGTCGTCGGCTTACCCGCCGACCGCCAACGAGCCGTGGCTCTACATCTGCTACAACAACACGCCCGGCCTCGACTACACCACTCCGGCTACGAACCTCGGCCAGCTCGACGTCAACGTGATCGTGCTGTACACGTACGGGCCGCTGACGCCCCTGGTCAAGTCGCAGTTCGGCGTCTTCCAGATGGCGGCGAACCAGCACATGACCGTGCAGGGAAGCTGATGGGTTCCAACCGGCAGCGGTCGCAGGCCTTGATCGAGTTTGCGCTGGTCTCGCCGGTGCTCCTGATCCTGCTGTTCGGCATCATCGACATCGGCCGCGCGATCTTTTACTACGACACCATCAACCATGCCGCACGCGAGGGCGCGCGCGTCGCCGTCCGAGCGTCGAACCAGCTTCCGAGCAACGCGGATGTGCTGAGCGCGGTCAACAGCCAGATGCTGGGCGTGCCTGTGACGGCGCCCTGTCCGCAGGGTCCGGTGACCGCTGCCACGCCGCCCAACAACACCGCCTGGCTGTACATCACGGAGCCGAACCCGCCCGCCACGGTCGAGACCACACCTCCGCCGAACGCCCCGGGCGGTGAATATTCGTCGAACGCGAACGGATCGTGCAGCGCGGTCAATCCGGCCGGGGGCAACGCGCAGCTGCAGGTGACGATTCGCTTCAACCTCGTGCTCGTCACCCCGATCGTGGCCCAGGCGACCGCGAACCATATCGTGATCTCGGCGGCGGCGGTGTTCAGGACCGAGTACTGATGGTTGCTTTGCCCGCCCCTCACCCCACCTCCCTCTCCCCTGTGGGGAGAGGGGGCCAGGTTGGACAGGCGATCGTCCTGATCGCGATCATGCTCACGGTCCTCGTCGGTATGACCGCGCTCGCGATCGACGGGTCGCGCGCTTATGCACTCAAGCGCGACCTCCAGGCCGCAGTGGATTCGGCGGCGCTGGCGGCCGCGGACAAGCTGCAGCAGTCGGGCAGCTACGCGACCGCGGAGCAGGCCGCCACCAACGTCTTCGCCAGCAACCTTCGCCTCTACTCCTCGCCTTCGTGCTCACCCAGCTACGGGTCCCCTGGCGCCGCCCCCTGGACGGTCACCTGCACCTATCCCGACGGCACCGCACTCACCCAGGTCGTCCGGGCGGTGGGTCCGCAGGGCAGCCAGTTCGCGATGTCCGCGACCCGCTCGCTCCAGCTCCAGTTCGCCCGTGTCCTGAGCAGCGGACCGAGCCCTGTCCTCGCCAGTTCCGCCACCGGCAACGTCAACAATCTCCTCTACACGCCGACGATCGCGGCCCTGAACCAGGCTGGGTGCGGCGGCGCCCCAGGGACCGCGATCAGCCTCAGCGGCAGCGGCACGCTGAACATCAACGGCGACGTGGTCTCCAACGGGTCCATCACGGTCTCGTCCGGCGCGCTTCGGGTCGCGGGCGACGCGTACGCGCGCTGCCAGTCGTCCGTGTCCGGTGGCTCGACCGCGTGCTATCCCAGCGGTGCGTCGAGCCCGTGCTCCTATCCCGACGTCCTGGGTGCGACCCGGTCCGGGTTCAGGCTCACCGACCCGAACTACCCAGCACCCGCGGTGGTCGGGTCCTCTCAATCGCGACCTGGCAGCACGGTGGGGCTTTCGCCAGGCACCTACGCCGTGAACCCAAGCCTCACTGCAAACGTGTGTTACTTCTT
>VBGV01000385.1:1279-2637 GCA_005880755.1 Chloroflexota bacterium | reverse complement strand
TCCGACTCCGGGCGGTCGGGCCTGATGAGGGTGCTGGAGGTTTCGACCGGTCCCGCCGAGTCGCGCGTCGACCGCATCGCGGGGGAGTGGAGCGCGATCCGCGCCGAGCTCAGGACGAAAGGAGTGCTGCTCGGCGCGATGACCGTCGCCACGCGCCTGCCCAGGACCTTTGAATCGAGCGACCTGGAGTTCGTCGCCGCCGTGGCGGACCAGATCGCTGTCGCGCTCGACCGCGCGCGCCAGCACACGAAAGAGGCGCGCACCGACTACCTCACGGGCCTTGCCAATCGACCGGAGTTCGAGCGGGCGATCGACCGCGCCGTCGCATCGGCGGACCGGCACAAGCGCCGCCTGGCGCTGATGATGATCGACCTCGACAACCTGAAGGAGATCAACGACACGTACGGGCACCACGTCGGAGACGAGGCGATCCGCGTCCTCGCCGCGGAGCTCCAGCGCGCGGTCCGCGCCACCGACACGTGCGGGCGGCTCGGCGGAGACGAATTCGGTGTCGCGATGCCGGACGCCGACGAACGGGACGCGCGTGAGGTCGGCAACCGCGTTCGCGAGGCGCTCGAACACCTCAACCGCACCGCGAAGCTTCCGGTGCCCGTGGAGTTCAGCATCGGCATCACGGCCTGGCGCCAGGGCCTCGACTGGCAGGCGATGTACCAGTCGGCCGACAAGGCGTTGTATGTCGACAAGCGCCGGCGGCACGCGGCCAAGAAAAGGCTTGGCGAAACACCGGTCAAAACTCCCAGCGACTGAAGGCATCGTCCTCCAAGCGTCGTTCTTCGAACGAGACACGCGGCTCGTGGCGCGCGACCTGCTGGGCAAGCTCCTAGTCCGCGAGCTGGACGGGCAGGTGATGTGGGGCCGTCTCGTCGAGGTCGAGGCTTACCTCGGGCCCGACGACCTCGCCGCCCATTCGAAGGGTGGACGCCGGACTCCACGCACCGAGGTGATGTTCGGCCCGCCCGGCCACGCCTACGTCTATTTCACCTATGGCATGCACTGGTGTCTCAACTTCGTGACCCGGGAGGCGGACATCCCGCAGGCGGTGCTGGTGCGCGCGCTGGAGCCCGGACCCGGAGTCGGACGCTGCGGCGGTCCGGGCCTGGTGACCCGTGCCCTGAGCATCGATCGCGCCCTCAACGGGGTGCCGCTGCGACCACCCGATCTCTACGTCGTCGACGACGCCGCGCCCAAACGGCGCGTTTTCGTCACGCCGAGAATCGGCGTGCAGGGCACGGGGCGTTGGGAGAAGCGCCTGCTCCGCTTCTGCGTCGACTCCCCGAACCTGTCGCGACCTCTAAGCGCTACTCGACGACGCGGTCGATGAGCGTGGCGGTGCCGAG
>VBGV01000385.1:0-1196 GCA_005880755.1 Chloroflexota bacterium | reverse complement strand
GCCTCGTTGACCTCGAACAGGTCGATGCTGCTCAGCTCGAGCCCGGCGCGCTTCAGCACGGCCGCCGTCCCGGGGATCGGCCCTTCGAGCATGAGCACCGGGTCGGTGCCGACCACGGCCTGGGCGCGGATGCGCGCCCGCGGCTTGATGCCCAGCGATTTCGCTTTGTCGAGGGACATCAGAAGCACGGCCGCCGCGCCGTCTGAGATCTGGCTCGAGTTGCCGGCGGTGATCGAGTGCTCAGGGTTGAATGCCGGCTGCAGAGCGGAGGTTGCCTCATAGCTCGCGTTGGCGCGGATTCCCTCGTCACGCTCGAAAAAGTCGTGATGGCCGTTGCCGTCGAGCGAGATGTCGACCGGCAGCAGCTGCGTCTTGAAGTAGCCCTTCTCGGTCGCCTCGTGGGCGCGCTGGTGGCTCTCGACGCTGAACTCGTCCATCGCCTTGCGCGACACACCGTACTTGCGCGCCATCAGCTCGGCCGAGATGCCCTGCGGCACCAGGTCGTACAGCTCCATCAGCTCCGGCGGAAACGGATTGCCCGGCGAGACGGCGTTCGCGCCCATCGGCACGCGCGTCATCGACTCGACACCGCCGGCGATGGTGATATCGCATACACCCGACTGGATGAGGTTGGAGGCGAAATGGATGGCCTGCTGGCTCGACCCGCACTGGCGGTCGACAGTGGTCGCCGGCGTGGTGAAAGGAAAGCCCGCCGTCAACCACGCATTGCGTCCGATGTTCAGGCTCTGCTCGCCGGCCTGGGTCACGCATCCGAAGACGACGTCGTCGACCTGGTCGGGTTCGATGCCCGCGCGATGCACGATCTCTTTGAGGACGAGCGACCCGAGCACGACCGGGTGCACGTCTTTGAGCTTTCCATTGCGGCGACCGATCGGGGTGCGGACTGCTTCGACGATCACGACTTCGCGCATTTTTCAGCGGGCCTCCAATAACGAGTCCGAAAGCTCTGTGTCAAGCCACCGCGAGTTGCCTGGCGATTCGATTTTTTTTGCTGTTGACCTGCCCATAGGCTCCTGTTAACTTTCGCGACGCCCCAAGCGGCTGAGTACGGTAAACCTGAGGATACCGAACGTCGAGTAGGTGGAAGGTCCGGAGCAATCCGGGATGGAAACCGAAAAACGCATAGGGGACTTCAGGGTAAACAGGAAGGTCTCTTGGGGCATTACTTTTCCCCA
>VBGV01000149.1 GCA_005880755.1 Chloroflexota bacterium | reverse complement strand
CCCCGAAGTGGAAGAGCACCGGCGGCGTGTTTCGATCAACCTCGATCACGGCTCCAGGACGGGGCATCAGGCCCTCAATCGTCGCAGATCAAACGCGACCTTCACGGCGCCCAGGCGCCCCGCGCTCATCGCGTAGGCGATCGCGTCCCGGTACTCGCCGAGCCCGAACAGCGGGCCCGTCAGCTCCTCGAGGTGCATTTCCGGCGCGGCCTCGAGCGCGAGCTGGAACGTCTTTCGCCCTTTTCGTTTCGGCTCCGTGCCGTACGCGTACGCCCCGGTCACGGTGAGCTCGCGCTGCCAGATCGGTGCCCAGTCGACCTTTTCCTCGCCCGGCATCCCGACCGCAACCACGGTGCCTCCCTCACGGGTGAACCGCACCGCGTCGTTGAGACTGTCGGCGCGCCCCACGCACTCGAACGTGATGTCCGCGCCGCCGAGGAGAAGTGGGCGGTTCATGCCCTCGAGCTTGCGCGCCGCGGTCGCAAAACGGATCCGCTGATAAACGTCCGCCGGTTTGACGACCTGGTCCGCGCCCAGCTTGCGAGCGAGGTCCGCCTGCGTCGGATGCTTGGCGATCGCGATCAAACGCTTCGGTGGCGTGAAGAGCTTGACCGCGGCGACGGTGAGCAATCCGATCGTGCCTGCGCCAGAGACGACCACGACGTCGTCCTTCGTCGCGCCACCGCGCAGCGCCGCGTGGACGCAGCATGCGAAAGGCTCGATGAGCACGGCGGCCTCGTCGCTCAGCGAGTCCGGCACAGCGTGGATCTGACTCGGGTGCGCGACGACCACCTCCCCCCAACCGCCGCCCGTGTCCGCGCAGTAGCCGGTCTGCAGCCCGACCTCGATCGGACCTTCGGTCACGTTGTAGCAGAGGCCCGGCCGTCCCTCGGCGCATCGAGGACAGGGTGGGTCGATGCCGCGCACCACGCATCCCAGCGCGGGCTCGATCACCACGCGTGAACCGTCGTCGAGCACCCCGACCACCTCGTGACCCGGCACAAACGGATAGCTCGTCAAGGGGTCGAGGTACAGCGAGATGTGCCCGCTGATGGCCGCCAGGTCGGATCCGCAGATTCCGCTCACGCTCGGCATCACCCGGACCCAGTCGCGCGCGGGAATCGCCGGTTCGGGCACATCGCCCAGCTTGAGCATCGAGAGGGCGCTGGTCGCCACGTCGGGCCGTCCGCCGGCGGCCTTCACGACCGCGAAGGCGGGGATGGAGCGGACGTATTGGAGCGCTAGCACTTTTCTTTCGCGCCCCTCACCCTGACCCTCTCCCCTGTGGGGAGAGGGGATGCTTTGTCACCTTCTTACCGCCTCCCGGTACTCGGGGGAGCGCGGGTCTGGCATCGGCAGGCGCCAGTTCCCCGGCGCCATGCGCCACCGCTCGATGCGCCACCCACGCTGCCCCGCCACCTGCGACAGGCGAGCGTCCGGGTTGACCGCGACCGGGGTGCCAACCAGCTCGAGCATCGGCAGGTCGGAGAGCGAATCGGCGTAGGCGAAGCTCTCTGAGAGCACGATGCCGTTGCGTTCCGCGTACTCATGGAGCAGCGCCCCGCGCGCCTCGCCCGCCGGGGGCGGCGACTGCAGGTCGCCCGTCAGCCGACCGTCCTTGACGAGGAGGTGCGCGCAGTCCACCTCGACATCGAGCAGCTCCGCCAGCGGCTCGACCACGACGTCCAGAGCGCCGGTCAGCAGCAGAACGCGATGCCCCGCTCGCTTGTGCTCCCGGATGCGCCGCATGCCCTCGGGGTAGATTCGCCGCAAAGTCACCGCGTCGAGCGCCTCGCGCCCCAGCCGCTGCATCACCTCGGGGTCGAGGCCGTCGTATTCGCGGTAGAAGCTGCGCTGAAATTCCGCGCGCGAGCGCCGCTCCAGGAACAGCCAGCGCGGCCCCTTGCGAAGCATGTCCGCCATAAAGGCCGGCCAGTCCTCCAGCGGCTGCGCACGCAGACGCATGTACAAGAAGTACTCGACGACGTTCGTCTCGACCAACGTCCCGTCGACGTCGAAGACCGCCAGCACATCGGCTCGTCCGGACCGCCGCTCGATGGCCGCCCGCACCGAGCTCGATTCGGCCTTCGGCGCGGTGCTTCCGCTCGGCTGCTTCCCCTTCCGCGCGACGGTCTCGGCGCGCGACATGCGCACGACCGTCGGGAAGTGCACGTCCTGGAAGTAGTGCGACCAGTCGTAGAGAGCGGGGTCGAACGGAAACGTCTTGCGCTCAGCAGCGGGGACCTTCTCCCACAACGCCGTCACGTTGCGCGTGTCGAAGATGCAGTCGACCTCGGTGTACACGCCGTAGAGCTGGATCAGGTTGATCCCGCGATCCAGGCGCTCGCGCTCCGCGGTCAGGTCGTCCGACATCGAAGTGACATTCGCGCCCAGAGGCAGCCGCTCGACGACCCACTGCGCGGCGTCGACCACACGGAGCGCGGTGCGAGCGCGCGCCTCCAGCTCCTGGCGCGTCGGGTACGTCCACGACGGCGTGCCGATGGCCTGGCCGTACCGGTCACGCAGCGGGTGTTCGGTGAAATACCGGTCAGCCTCGCCGACGATGCGCCTGAAGCGCAGCGGATTGCGGGTGCCGGACGCGGCGTGATACACCCGAGGTTTGTCATCAGGCGGCGGGTTGGCGGCCACGGCCAGCACCGTGTTGACGACAAAATCCGCCGGGATGACGTCGAGCAGAGAATCCGGTAGCCCGGAGAAGTCGCGCAGGATGCCACGGCCGAAGGCGAGGATCAGCGGCTCCGCCATGCGAAAGCCTTCGAGCCAGCCGCCAAACGGTTCATCCAGAGCGCTCTCGATGATCGACGGGCGCACGATCGAAAGCGGGATGTCGCCGTGCAGCTCGACCACGGCATGCTCGGCCATCGCCTTGGTGAAGGAGTAGATGTCGCTGAAGCCCATCGCGTTCGCGTGGGCGCGACCACGCTCGACCAGGCGGTCCTTGACCCATCGGTCGCGCAGGCGCTCGGTGGCCCGGGCTACGGCCGGCGTCCCGGCCGGGCCCATCTTGGAGCGCGCCTCGCGGCGCAGGCGATTCAGGATCTCAGGGCGCCTGGACTCTTCCTCGACGGGTCCGCGCAGGCTCGTCATGACCACGGCCTCATGGCGCCAGTTGAGGCCGGGGTCGAGCGGCGGTTCCTCGCGAACGACACCGCGCAGCATGCCTCCGACGAATGCGGTGGAGATGTGGACGAGATGCGGCCGCGCGCCACTGGCCCTCAACGCCTCCACGAGGCGGGCGGCGCCCAGCAGGTTCGTCTGCGCCGACAGGTCGGCCGGGTTGTCGAACTCCACGGCCGCCGCCGAGTGGATCACGACATCGCACCGGCGCAGCTGCTCGCGGTCCTCGTCGCTGAGTCCAAGGCCGTCGCGGCCGAGGTCGATCTCGACCACGGCAAGCTTGGCGCTCGCCAGCTTCGCAAACGCCTCCTCGCCGAGCTCTTCCTTCAGCCGTTTGAAAGCGGGGCTCGAGAGCACCTCGCGCTCCAGGCGCTCCGACGCAGGCCGGCGGGCGCTCGATCGAATCGCGAGGTTGATGCGAGCGACGTCCGGAATCGAGCGGAGGCACTTCTCGACGATCGACTTGCCGAGAAAGCCTGTGCTGCCGGTGACCAGGATGGTCTTGCCCTTCAGGGCCTCGGCAATCACCGGGCTAGTCTAGAGGCGCGGCCGAAACCCTCGGCGAGAGCTTCGGCGATCCAGGGGTCCCTCCCGCGCTACGCGCGGGGGCCCCAGTGGACGACGAGCAGCGCAGCGCGCGCATCCGTCGATGCGCAAGCGAGCAGCGCAGGAGCTGAGCCCGGAGATGGGCCGCATGGGCGCTGAAGATCCGTCGAGGGCTTTCGGTCCGCGCCTCTTAGTTAGTGAGGGCTCCGTGACTCAGTCGGGGAACTCCCACGACGTCAGAACCGGCGCCGTCGGTCCAACCGAGGTCCGATCGCGCGGTGACCCAGAACCAGTAGCTCTGGCCGTGCTTGCCTTGGAACGTCGCCGAGCCGTTGCCCCTCGAGCTCGTCCATGTGGTTCGTCTTCCATCCTGCGTGACCAGGTAGACGGTGAAGCTCATGGTTCCGGGGCTGCTCCACCACACGTCGACGACCGAGGGGTCTCCCTCGCGCGGAGTCGCGCTCACGGTCACGCTCGGCAGCTGAACCGGTGCGAATCGTGGCGAGCCCCCGAGCCAGAGATCGCCCGCGTCCTTGCTCCATGGGTCCGGATACGAGCCTCCCCAGCCATAGGGGTCCACGGGGCCACCGCCGTTCATGTGATAGACGCCGAAGTGCAGGTGTGGGCCGGTGGCGGTGCCGGTCATGCCCGAGATGCCGATGACCTGACCGCGCCCGACATACTGCCCCTTCGACACGTCGATGCGCGACAGGTGACCGTAGAAGGTGAGCAGCCCGTTGCCGTGGTCGATCTCGACCGTCTTTCCGCTCAGGCACGTTTCGCAGCCTGGGACTAGCCAGTTCGCCAGCATCACGCGGCCGGGACCCGCCGCCGCGACCGGCTCGTAGTTGAGACCGTAGTCGTATCCGTCGTGGCCCGCGTAGTACAGGTAGTCATGGCCTCCCGGCGTCTGCGCGAAACCCGCGTCGAACGTCGGGTCAGGACCGCCCACGCCGGCCGTCGCGACGGTCCCGTCGTAGCGGCACACGCGCGTGTAGTTGCCGTAGTCGGGATAGCAGTGCGAAAAGACCGAGGTGATGTAATGCGGGCCCATGAACGGGAGCGTGAGGAATGCGCCCCGGGCGGGGCCGATACCCGTCTCGCCGGCTCCGTCCTCGATCGGCCCGTACGTGACCTGGCTCGGGTACGCCCAGCGGCTGTACTTGATCTGCTTATGGCCGGGGGGCAGGGCGGAATGCGCCTGCGCCGGGAGCGCGGACACAAGCAGACAGCCGAGCGTCAGGAGAACAACGAAAACCCGCATAGCCTTGGTAACGAGGTAGTTCACGCTAGGGTTCCTCGCCTGCGACCTGCCCGAGATTTGGTTAAGTTTCGCAAATGACCCCTGCGCCGGTAAAGGGAATCGCCATTCTGAGCCAGGGCCGGGCGGCTGTCTACGAGGAACCCCTGGGGCCGGCCGGAATCCGGGTTCGGGAGCGGCCCAGGACCGAGCCGGTGGCCGGAGCCGTTTCGATCGCCATCCGGGCCGCCTCGATCAACCACCTCGACCTTTTCATGGCCCAGGGCCTGCAGCGGGTGACGCCGCCCCGGGTCATCGCCGCCGACGGGGCCGGGGTCGTCTCCGCGTCAGGCGACCCCGCATGGAGGCCCGGCGACGAGGTCGTGATCTACCCGGTCCTTTGCGACTGGGAATGCGAGTGGTGCCGGGCCGGGCAGAACGTGAAATGTCCACGCTTCGGGGTCGTCGGCGAGCATTCGGACGGGACTCACCGCATGGCGGATGCTCACGACACGGGCTCGGCTGCGCGCGGGCGAGAAGGTGCTGGTCGTCGGCGCGAGCGGGGGCGTCGCGGTCGCGGCGGCGGCCATCGCCAGACACCTGGGCGCGCGAGTGTTCGTGACCAGCCGCTCCGAGGCCAAGCGAAAACGAGCGCTCGAGCTGGGCGCCGAGGCCGCCTTCGATTCGACCGATTTCAGCAAGGCAGTGCGCGACGCGACCGATGGCGGGGTCGACGTCGTGGTCGAGCACGTCGGTCCCGCGACGCTGGCCGAATCGATGCGCTCGGCGACCATTGGCGGCCGGATCGTGACGTGCGGTTCGACATCAGGAGTAAAGGCGGAGATCACCATGCCTCGCCTGTTTTGGGGCCAGCTCGACCTGCTCGGCTCGACCATGGGCAACGCGAGCGAATTCGAATCCGTGCTCAAGGCGATTGATGAAGGTTTGCGGCCAGTAGTCGACCGGGTCTATCCGTTGGCCGAGGTGGAGGCGGCGCTTACTCGACTTGACGCCGCGGAGCAGTTCGGGAAAGTCGTCCTGTCGGTGTCGTAAGCGAGGAGAGCATGAGAGGCTTCAAGGCGTTCCTGCTTCGTGGCAATGTGGTCGACCTGGCAATCGGTGTCGTCATCGGCATCGCCTTCGCCGCGGTGATAGGCGCCTTTGTCAAGGACCTGGTCACGCCATTGATCGCGGCGATAGGCGGCAAGCCTGACTTCTCGGCCCTGTCCTTCACGATCAATCAGAGCAAGTTCCTGTACGGCGACTTCATCAACGCCATGCTCGCGTTCGTGATCATCGCCGCGGTCATCTACTTCTTCGTGGTCGTGCCGTACACGACGCTCATCGAGCGTTCGCGCAAGGAGCCGCCCGCCGATCCGACGACGAAGAAGTGCACCGAATGCTTGAGCGAGATCCCGAAAGACGCGCGCCGGTGCGCCTTCTGCACCTCACCGCAGGCGGCCTAGCGTTTCAGCAGGTAGAACAGAAGGGCCCTTTTCTTGACCCTCTGCTGATCCCGGGCTTACGACTTGCCTTGCGGAACGGCCCAGATTTTTGATGCCGTTTCATGGCTCAAAGTCACGTCCCGTTCTGCCACGCGCACGCGGAGTGTTTTCCCGACTGCATCGGTCTCTTGCACGGTCACTTCGCGGC
>VBGV01000148.1 GCA_005880755.1 Chloroflexota bacterium | reverse complement strand
AGGTCTTGACCTTGACCTCGTCACCGGGCTTGACCTGGTAGGACGGCACGTTGACCGTCTTGCCGTTGATCTCGAAATGCCGGTGCGTCACGAGCTGGCGCGCCTGCTTGCGCGACGAGCCGAGCCCGAGCCGGTACACGACGTTGTCCAGGCGCAGCTCCAGGTGGCGCAGCAGGTTGATGCCTGTCACGCCCGGCTCGGTCGAGGCCTGGTTGAAGTAGTTGCGGAACTGCTTCTCGAGCAGGCCGTAGATGCGCCGGGCCTTCTGCTTGGCGCGAAGCTGGATGCCGTAGTCCGACGTCTTGCGCTTGCGCGCCTGCCCGTGCATGCCGGGCGCGAAGGCGCGGCGCTCGATGGCGCACTTCGGCGTGTAGCAGCGCTCGCCTTTGAGGTAGAGCTTGGCGCCCTCGCGGCGGCAGAAGCGGCAGACCGGGCCGCTGTAGTTCGCCATCCCCTAGACCCTCCGCCTCTTGGGTGGGCGGCAGCCGTTGTGGGGGATCGGGGTCACGTCGGTGATCGCGCTCACCTCGAGACCCGTCGCCTGCAGGGAGCGGATCGCCGCCTCACGGCCCGCGCCCGGCCCCCGGACGAACACCTCGATCGAGCGCATGCCATGCTCGAGCGCCCTCTTCGCGGTTGCCTCGGCGGTCTGCTGGGCGGCGAAGGGAGTCGACTTGCGGCTGCCCTTGAAGCCCTGCGCGCCGGCGGAACCCCACGCGATGACGTTGCCCTCGATGTCGCTGATCGAGATGATCGTGTTGTTGAACGTGCTCTGGACGTGGGCCTGGCCGGCGACCACGTTCTTGCGCTCGCGGCGCCGGGTCCGGACGACCTTCTTCTTGGTCACTTGCCGGCCTTGACCTTCTTCTTCCCGGCCACCGCGCGCTTCGGACCGCGCCGGCTGCGGGCGTTGGTGCGCGTGCGCTGGCCGCGCACGGGCAGGCCGCGACGGTGTCGCTGGCCTCGGTAGGACCCGATCTCGGTCAGCCTCTTGATGTTGGTCGCGACCTCGCGGCGGAGGTCGCCCTCGATCACGATTTCCTTGCCGGTGGAGAGGCGGTCGATGACCTGGCGAAGCCGGCCGACCTCCTCCTCGGGGAGGTCCTTGGTCCGCTTGTCAGGGTCGATGTTGGCCATCTTCAGGATCTTCTGCGCGGTGGTGTCGCCGATGCCGTGGATGTACGTCAAAGCAATGACCACGCGCTTCTGCGGGGGTATGTCGACGCCGGCGATTCTCGCCATCTACTCTCCTAACCCTGGCGCTGACCACCCCACGAAATCTTCGATTTCGCGGGGACCCCGGTCCTCTACTTTCATCATCCTTGCCTCTGTTTGTGCTTGGGCGTCTTGGAGCAGATCACGCGGACCACTCCGTTGCGCTTGATCACCCTGCAGCTGGGACACATCTTCCTGACCGACGGCCGTACCTTCATCTCCAAATCTCTCGAATTCGCCCTCGCGACCGGTCGCTGGACGCCAGCTCGACCCCAACCTTGTCCCCGGCCAGGAGCCGGGTGAAGTGGGTGCTGAGACGGTCGGCGACGTGGGCGAGGACCAACGCCCCGTTCTCGAGCTCAACCCGATACACACCGTTGGGAAGCGGCTCTTTGACGACCCCCTTCACGAGTGGGGGGCGTGGGGGCACGAACGGCGATTGTACCAAACTACTGGAGGTCTCCCTTCGTGAGCACGACGGGCCCCTTTTCTGTGATAGCGACGGTGTGCTCAAAGTAGGCGGACAGGGAGCCGTCCGCGGTGCAGATCGTCCAGCCGTCCGGCTTCATGTAGACCTCGTAGCTGCCGGCGTTGACCATGGGTTCGATGGCCAGGGTCATCCCCGGCTTCAGCCGAGGAGGGGTGCCCGGTGTCCCAAAGTTCGGGACCTGCGGGTCCTCGTGCATCTGGCGGCCGATGCCGTGGCCGACGAACTGCCGGATGACCGAGAAGCCGGCCGCCTCGACGTGCTTCTGGATCGCGGACGAGATGTCGCCCAGGTAGCCGCCTGGCCGGGCCTTGTCGATACCGACGTACAGGGCCTGCTCGGTCACCTTCAGCAGGCGGGCCGCGCCGGGAGTGATCTTGCCGACGCCGACGGTGACGCCGACGTCCGCCCAGAACCCCTCCAGGACCAGGCCCAGGTCGAGGCTGACCAGGTCGCCGTCGGCGATCTTGCGGTTGCCGGGGATGCCATGGACGGCCTCGTCGTTGATCGAGACGCAGATCGAGCGCGGGAAGCCGTTGTAGCCCAGGAAGCCCGGGGTGGCGCCCCCCTTTCGGATCAGGCGGTCGGCGATGCGGTCGAGCTCGATCGTCTTGACCCCTGGCCGGCACGCCTCCTTCAGCGGGGGCAGCACGGACGCGAGCAAGCTGCCCGCGCGGGCCATGAGGTCGATCTCGTGAGCTGTCTTGAGGTTGATCATGCGGTTTGCTTCTTGACCGGAATTTTTCCGTTCACGGCGGCAAGCACCTGACGGCTTATCTCCTCAATTGTCCCCCGGCCGTCGATCTCGGAAACCAGCCCGCCACCTCGATAGTGGTCCAGCACCGGCACCGTCTTGTCGAGGTAGATCTCGATCCGGGGGCGGACGGCCTCGGGCTTGTCGTCCTCGCGCTGGACAAGCGTGCTGCCGTCGGCCTCGCACGCCGCCGTGGCGGGCGGGTAGGTGCGCTGGCAGGCCGGGCAGACCAGCCGGCCGGACAGCCGGTGCAGGAGATCGTCGACCGGCACCTGCAGGTAGATCACGCGGTCGAAGCGCTTGCCGAGCTCCGCCATCAGGTCGTCCAGCGCCTCGGCCTGCGGGACCGTCCGCGGGAAGCCGTCCATGATGAACCCGGGCGCGCAGTCGGGGCGGCTCAGGCGGCTGCGGACGATGTCGATCATGATCCCGTCCGACACGTACTGGCCGGCTGCCAGGATCGGTTGGGCCTTGCGACCGAGCTCGGTGCCCGCCTGGATCTCGGCCCTCAGCATGTCGCCGGTCGCGATGTGCGGAATGCCGAAATGCGAGCGCAGCATGTTGGCCTGGGTGCCCTTGCCACTGCCTGGGGCACCGTATAGGAGCAGGTTCACCTAGCCCCTCCGGCCCTTCGGGCCACCTCCCCACACGGTGGGGAGGAGTTGCCTTCAAAGAACATCACTTGATGAAACCGCGGTATTGACGCATCACCAGCTGCGTCTGCAGCTGCTTCATCGTGTCGAGGGCGACGCCCACGACGATCAGGATCGCAGTGCCTCCGAGATACATCTGCTGCTGATTGATGCCCGAGATCTTCGACGTCGCGATGGGCAGGATGACCGTGATGAACCCGAGGAAGATCGCGCCCACGAAAGTGACGCGGTTCATCACCGCCTGCAGGTAGTCCGCGGTGGGACGTCCCGGGCGGATGCCCGGGATGAAGCTCGAATAGCGTTTGAGGTTGTCCGCGACCTCATGCACGTCGAACGTGATCGCGGTGTAGAAGTACGTGAACCCAAACGTGAACAGGAAGTAGAGACCGTTGTAGGTGATGGCCATCGGGACGTTGGCGGTGCTCGGGCTGAAGTTGCCCTGCACCCAGTGGGCCGCCCTGTAGTACCACGTGGCCGGCGGCGCCGCGTTGAAGTAGTTGGCGATGATCGTCGGCAGGAACATCACCGAGATCGCGAAGATGATCGGGATCACGCCCGCGTGGTTGACCCGCAGCGGTAGGAAGCTCGCCCTCCGCCCCACCTCGCGCCCACCAGCGACCCGTTGCGCAGACTGGATGGGGATCTTCCTCACGGCCTGCTGGACCTCGATGATCAAGGCCGTCATGCCCAGCGCGATGACGGCGAAGATGATGAACGGCACGTAGTCGGCGAGGCCGCCGCCGGCGGAGTGGGCGTTGAAGACGGCGGAGACGCCCTGCGGCCCGCGCCCGATGATGCCGGCGAAGATGATCAGCGACACACCGTTGCCGATGCCGTACTCGGTGATGAGCTCACCGAACCACATCAGGACCACGGTGCCGGCGGTGAGGACCAGGATGATCTGCAGGCGCTGGAACCAGTCGAGCGGTCCGAGGATCGCGGGGCTGGTGTTCTGGAAGAGGACTGTGAATCCATACGCCTGGCCCGCGCCGAGCGCGACGGTTAGGTAGCGGCTCCACCGCTGGATGCGCCGCCGGCCCATCTCGCCCTCTTTCTGGATCTCCTTGATGCGCTCGGAGATCACCGTCATCAGCTGCATGATGATCGTGGCGTTGATGTAGGGGTTCATGCCCATCGCGACGATGCTGAAGCGCGACAGGCCACCGCCTGAGAAGAGGTCGAGCAGTCCGAGCAAAGCCTGCTGGTTGAAGAGCAGCGCGAGCGCTGACTGCTGGGCGTTCGGAATGGCGATGTTGGCGAAGAGCCGGAAAACGATGAGGATTCCGCCCGTGAAAAGGATCTTGTTGCGGAGCTCGGGCAGCCGGATCGCGTTGATGAGCGCCTCGAGGAGGTTCATCGGTTAAGCCTCTGCGGGAGGGGTGGCCTCCTCGACTGCAGGCGGTGGCGCGCCCTTCTTCTCACGCGCAGGTTTTGCCGCCGCGACCGGGGCCGCTTCGGGCAGGGGCCTGGGTGCTTTGGCCGCGGTTCGCCTGGGCCCGATCTTGCGGGGCTCCCCCAGCACCTTGACGCTTCCGCCCGCCTTCTCGATCGCGGCACGAGCGCTCGTGCTGAACGCATGGGCTTCGACCATCAGCTTGCGCTTGAGGCCGCCGGTGCCGAGGATCTTGATGTCCACGCCGGCGTGAACCAGGCCAGCCTCGAGCAGCGTCTCGGCATCGACCTTGGCGCCGTCGGGGAAGCGGCTGAGCTTCGACAGGTTGACGACCGAGTAGATCTTCTTGAACGGGTTCTTGAAGCCCGGCAGCTTGGGGATGCGCTGCGAGAACGGCATCTGGCCGCCTTCGAATCCGAGGCGGAAGCCTTCGCTGCGGGCGTTCTGGCCCTTCTGCCCGCGACCCGAGGTCTTGCCGTGGCCCGATCCCGTGCCACGACCGACACGCTTGGCTTTGCGATGGGCGCCGGCGGCGGGCTTCAGGTCATGCAGCTGCACTTTAGTTGCCCCTCTGGTGCTTTTTGGTCGAGCGGGCGCGCCAGATCTTGTACCGGCTGCGCTTCGGGCGCTCGTACGGTTGGCCCTCCACGGCGACCAGGAAGTTGACCCGCCTCAGCATGCCGCGGACCGCCGGGTTGTCGGGCAGCTCGCGAGTCTGGTTCATGCGGCGGAAGCCGAGCGACTCGACGGTCGCCTTGATCTCCGGCCTGGCGCCGATCGCACTCTTCACGAGCGTCGCCTTGAGCATCTTGTCAGCCACCCGTCGCTCCGTCCTTGGCCGCAGCTACCGGCTCCGCCCCCTTGTAGGCGGCGGCCAGGCGCTTGCCGACCATCTGATCGACCTCGCGGCCGCGCAGCTCGGCCACCTGCGGCGCGGTCTTCAGCTGCTGGAGCGCGGCAAGCGTCGCGCGCACTGTGTTGATGGGGTTGTTGGTCCCGTGCGACTTGGTGAGGATGTCCTTGATGCCGGCGGTCTCGATCACCGCTCGCATCGCGCCACCCGAGATGACGCCCGTGCCGGGCGCGGCC
>VBGV01000147.1 GCA_005880755.1 Chloroflexota bacterium | reverse complement strand
ATCGGCCAGCCTCACGAAGTCGGGCTGCGGCCGGCCGATGTCCCAGGGAGGCGATCCCTCGTAGACGCTGTTCCAGGAGGGGCGTTGAGCTATGGCCTTAGCTTAGTGGCGGACGGGCTGGTCCCCGACACGAATACGAAATCGGGCTTCTGAAGGACGTGGAGCCCACGCCCGGATTCGAACCGGGGACCTTTTCCTTACCAAGGAAATGCTCTACCGCCTGAGCTACGTGGGCGGGCTGCGCTTCGATTCTATCTGCTGGATACTGACGGCCAGATTCATGTCAGGCATCGATCAGGTGCTCGCCAGGGCCAGGCAACGGCTGCGTCGAGTGACGCCCGAGCAGGCGTCCGCCGAGCATGCCCATGGGGCCCTGCTCGTCGACACGCGAACCTCGGCGCAACGCGCACGAGACGGTGAGATCCCCGGCGCGCTGGTGGTCGATCGGACAGTTTTCGAGTGGCGCCTCGACCCCACCTCACCCTCACGCATCCCTGAGGCCAAAGACCACGACGTACGTGTCATCGTCATCTGCAACCAGGGCTTCTCGTCGAGCCTGGCGGCCGCCTCGCTCCTCGACCTCGGCCTGGTCAACGCGACCGACGTGATCGGCGGCTTCGAGGCCTGGAAGGCGGCCGGCCTTCCGGTGAAAAGCTAGGCGCCGGACTCGACTTTCCCGACGTCGGTCAGGATCTCGGCCCGTCCCCGCACCTTGATCGCCGCCGTCAGCTCGGTGAACTGCGCCACGAGCACCTCACCTGCGTCCAATCGCTCCGAGTGGTGTGAGCGCGTGTCCTTGCCCCGCGTGAGACCCATGATCACCACGCCGTCCTCCAGCGCCTTGACCACGATGTAACGACCGCTAGCCTCTTCGTCCTCGCTCGCCATTACCCCGTCCATACCCATTGCCGTTGGCCTGCGCCTTCGGCCGCACAGTCTCGAGCCTCGTCGCGGCCTGACCCACCAGCTCATCGATCTCGGCCACGAGCGCCGGACCGGCCAGGACATGATAACGATCGGCATTCACGACCACTTCGCGGCTCCCGACGACGACGTGGAGCACGACCTCATCGGTGCCGGGGTGGCGCGCCAGCACCGCCTCGAGCTGCTCCGCGAGGCCCGCCTCGCCGCTGGGTATTCGCACGTGAACCAGCTGGCGTCGCGACACAGGAACGCACTCGGGGTCGTCCCACAGCCACGCCATGTCGGCCACGACCGACGCCGTCTCGACCTCGGCCTCCAGCTCCGGCTCCACGGGCGAGGCCGCCGCGCCGCTGGCGCGCGTGCTGCCGGCCCGAGCGTCCACCTTGCCCTGCACAACCACGACTTTGTCCGGCTCGAACAGCAGCCGCGTCTGCTCGAACACGCGCGGGAACAGGACGACGTCGACCGCGCCGGTGAGGTCTTCGAGCGTGGCGTACGCCATGATCTGGCCCTTGCGCGTCACGACGCGCCGCACCTCGCGCACGAGCCCGGCGACCCGCACCTCGGTGTCCTGCAGCGCGCTGGTCACCTCGACGGCCTGGGTATCCGACAGCTTCGCCAGCTCGGCGGAGATGCGGCGCAGCGGGTGATCGCTCAGGTACAGGCCGAGCAGCTCTTTCTCGAGTCGCAGCTTTTCATCGCCCGCCATGGGCGCGACGTCGATCGTCAAGCCGTAATCGTCCGCGTGGGCTTCCGGCGAGCCGACCATATCGAGCAGCGAGGTCTGGCCGGACTCGCGGTCGCGGCGCGCTCGCTCCGCGCGGCTCACCGCGTGGTCGAGCGCCGCGATCAGCCGGGCTCGTTCGCCTAGCGTGTCACACGTCCCCGACTGCACCAATGCTTCGAGCACCCGGCGGTTGACGTCCTGGATCGCCGACGTGCGCTCGCAGAGATCTTCGAGCGATTTGAAAGGACCGTCCTGGTCGCGCAGTCCGACGATGCTCTCCACGGCGTGGCGGCCGACGTTCTTGATGGCGGCGAGCCCGAACAGGATCCGGCCTCCACGCCCCTCACCCTGACCCTCTCCCCTGCGGGGAGAGGGAAATTCCTCGTCCGTCATCGAGAAGTCCGTCCGCGACTGATTGATGTCCGGCGCCAGGACGTCGATTCCCCTCAGCCTGCAGTCGACGATCGCGGTCGCCACGCGGTCCGCGCTGCCTTCCATGTGGATCAGCAGCGCCGTCATGTACTCGATCGGGAAGTTGGCCTTCAGGTACGCTGTCTGATAGCTGATCACCGCATACGCGGCCGAGTGGGCGCGGTTGAACCCGTACTCCGCAAACTTCGCGATGCCGTCGAACAGCGCTTCGGCCGTCGCCTTCGGGATGCCACGTTCGATTGTCCCGTCGACGAACTTGGTGCGCAGCTTCGCCATCTTTGCCTTGTCCTTCTTGCCCATCGCGGCACGAAGGATGTCGGCCTCGCTCATGGTGAACCCGGCCAGCTCGCGAGCGGCCATCATCACCTGCTCCTGGTAGATCATCACGCCGTACGTCTCGCGAAGGATCGGCTCGAGGCGTTCGTGCATGTACTCGATCGGCTCGCGGCTCTGCTTGCGCGCGATGAAGGCGGGGATGTTGACCATCGGGCCAGGACGGAACAGGGCAATCGCCGCCGACACGTCCTCGAAGCTCTGCGGCCGCATGTCCATCAACATCCGCCGCATGCCCGCGCCTTCGAGCTGGAACACGCCGTGCGTGTCGCCGATGGAGATGAGCTCGTAAGTCTTGGCGTCGTCGAATGTCAGGTGCTCGAGGTCGATGTCGATGCCCCGCCGCTCCTTGATCAATCTCACGCTCGTGGCGATGATGTCGAGGTTCTGCAGGCCCAGGAAGTCGATCTTCAGCAGGCCGATATCGCCGACCGCCTTCATGTCGTACTGCGTGATCACCGCCTCGCGTCCAGGGCCGTACTGCAGCGGCGTGTAGCGGACCAGCGGCTCGGGCGCGATCACCACGCCCGCGGCATGCGTGCTGACGTTGCGCGACACGCCCTCCAGTGTTCGCGCGACGTCGACCAGGCGCTTCGCCTCCTCGCTTGACTCGTAGGCTTCGCGAAACTCGGGGACTTCCTTGATCGTGTCTTCGAGAGTTTTCGACCGGCCCTGCCACACCGGCACGAGCTTGGCCAGCCGGTCGGTGTCGCGAAGCGGGACCTCGAGCACTCGGCCGACGTCGCGGATGGCGGCCTTGGAAGCCATCGTGGTGAACGTGATGATCTGCGCCACGCGGTCGGAGCCGTACTTTTCGGACACGTAGCGGATCACCTTCTCGCGTCCCTCGACAGAGAAGTCGCAGTCGATGTCCGGCATGGAGACACGGTCGATGTTCAGGAACCGCTCGAAGATCAGTCCGTGCTTGAGCGGATCCAGGTTGGTGATGCCCAGGCAGTACGAAACCAGGCTGCCCGCGGCGCTGCCTCGCCCCGGGCCGACGACAATCCCGTTCTGCCGCGCGAAGTTGTAGAAGTCCCAGACGATCAGGAAGTAGGAGGCGTAGCCGGTCTGGCTGATCACGGACAGCTCCTGCTCCGCCCGCTCCTTAGCGCCCGCAGCCGGCTGTCCGAATCGCCACTCCATGCCCTTCATGACGAGCTGACGCAGGTACTGGTCCGGGGTCAGGCCGTCGGGGACGTCAAACGGCGGCAGCAGCGTGGCGCCGAGCTTGAGCTTGAGGTCGACCTGGTCCGCGACCTCGAGGGTGGTCGCCAGCGCCTCGGGCAGGTCCTGGAACGTCTCGATCATCTCGGCCGGGGTCTTCAGGTAGTTCTCCTGGGTCGAAAATCGCCAGCGGTTGGGATCGTTGAAGCGAGCACCGGTCTGGAGGCAGAGCAGAACGTCGTGGGCCTCCGAGTCGTGACGGTGCACGTAGTGCAGGTCATTCGTCGCGCACAGCCGCAGGCCGAATTCCTGGCCAAACCGCACCAGCACGCCGTTGACTTCAGTCTGCTTGTCGATGCCGTGGCGCTGCACCTCGAGCAGGAAGCGGTCCTTGCCGAAGATGTCGCGATATGCGGCGACCGACTCTCGCGCGCCGTCGACGTCGCCCTCGACGATTCGCATCGCCGCCTCACCCTGCAAGCAGCCCGACAGCGCGATCAGCCCTTTCGAGTGCTCGGCCAGGATCTCCTTGTCGATGCGGGGCTTGTAGTACATGCCTTCCATCTGGCCGACCGTGCACAGCCGCATGAGGTTCAAGTAGCCCTCGTGGTCGGCCGCGAGCAAGGTCAGGTGGTTGGGATCGCGGTCGACGCGGCCCTCGCGCAGGAGGCGCGAGCGAGGCGCGACGTAGACCTCGCAGCCGATGATCGGCTTGATCCCGGCGTCCTTGCACGCCTTGTAGAAATGGATCGCGCCGTACATGACGCCGTGGTCGGTCATGCCGATGGCGGGCATCTCGAGCTCGGCCGCGCGCGCGACCATGGCTGGGATGCGGCTCGCCCCATCGAGCAGCGAGTACTCGGTGTGGTTGTGCAGGTGGACGAAGGTTTGTGGGGCGTGCGGCATCGTTTTGGCTTGGGTGTGGCGGACCCCTCGGATAGTCTAGTGACTCAAATGGCCCGAATCGCCCTGCCTTCATTGGCCGGTGGAACTGCTGAGATGGCCCACTCGGGAATCCGCGAGATCGCCAACGAGGCGCTGCGAAGGCCGGGCACGATCCGGCTCGACGTCGGTCAGCCCGACTTCCCCACTCCCCAGCACGTGAAGGAAGCGGGCAAGCGCGCGATCGACGAGAACAAGACCTTCTATACCCACACACAGGGCATTCTTTCGCTCCGCGAAAAGCTCGTCGACAAGCTCGCGCGGGTGAACCGCATCACGACGTCGCCCGAGAAAATCGCATGCGGGCCGGGTGGAGTTGGAGCGATCGCGGCCACGCTGGCGGCCGTCGTGGAGCAAGGCGACGAGGTGCTGCTGCCCGATCCGGGCTGGCCGAACTACCGGATGATGCTGTCGTGGCTCGGCGCGCGTGGCACGTACTACCCGTGTCCACCGGCGTCCGGCTTTCAGCCTGACCTCGAGGCGCTCGAACGTCTCGTCACGCCGCGCAGCAAGGTCCTCGTGGTCAACAGCCCGAACAATCCGACCGGTGCGGTCTATCCACTCGAAACGATCACCGCCCTGATCGAGCTGGCGCAGCGCCACAACATGTGGCTGGTCAGCGACGAGTGCTACGACCAGATCCTTCTCGATGGGTCGTGGACGAGCCCAGCCGCCATCGCGCCCGACGACCCACGCATCGCGACCGCCTTCACCTTCTCAAAGACCTACTCGATGACCGGCTGGCGCCTCGGCTACGTGACCGGCTCGGCCGAGCTGATAGACACTGCGACCAAGGTCCTGGAATCGAACTCCTCGTGCGTCTCGACCATCACGCAGGTGGCCGCTGAAGCCGCACTCGTCGGTCCGCAGGATTGCGTCGCCGAGATGGTCGGCGCATACCGCCGCCGCCGGGACCTGGTCGACGGCCTGCTCAAGGAAGCGGAGCTGCACATCGCCACGCCGACCGGCGCCTTCTACATCATGGCCGACGTCTCGCCGAGCGGCCTGCCGTCCCGCGAGTTCGCGTTCGCGCTGCTTCGGGAGCGCGGCGTGAGCGTCGCTCCCGGAACGGCTTTCGGCCAGGTGGCCCGCGATGCGGTCCGGATCAGCCTGGCCAGCTCGGATTCGGATCTCGCGGAGGGAGTTCGGCGCCTGGGCGAATTCGTACACGGGCGTACGTAATCAGGCCCCCATCGTTTACGCTGCCCGGGTTGAAATCGGGCGTAACCGTCCCCGCCTACGTTCCGTTTGGCCCGACATGCAGCTTCTGAGGCCGATCCTGACGATGGTCGTCAGGTCGCTCGGCCCAGGGCGGCTCCGCCTCGTGGTCGTCAAGTTCGCCCAGAGGTTGGACCGACCCTAGCTTCGTTCGAGCAGAGCGACCGACTCTATGTGGTAGGTCTGCGGAAACATGTCCACGATCGCCGCGCGCCTGACGCGATAGCCCCCGCGCACCAGCCCGATCAGGTCTCTCGCGTGCGTCGATGGCTCGCAACTGACGTAGACCAGGCGGTCGGGGCCCAGCCGGATCAGCTCCGCCAGCGCCGCCGGCTCGCAGCCCGCACGCGGGGGATCCAGGATCGCGGCCTGGTGCTGCCCCAGCCGGATGCCGCGCAGCACCGCCTCCACCTTGCCCGGCAGATACTCGACGCGTGCTGAGTTGATCCGCGCGTTGAGCCGCCCCAGCTGCACGGCGTGCGGGTTCTCCTCGATCGCGGTCACGGACGCCGCATGCCGGGCCACCGCGACCGAGATGGTGCCGATCCCCGCGTAGAGATCCAGCACGCGCTCATCGGACTTCGCTGCGAGCATGTCCAGCGCCGTGCGGTAGAGCACCAGCATCTGGCGGAAGTTGGTCTGGACGAACGTGTCGCTGCGGACGCGAAAAGTCAGGTCCCAGAACTCGAGCGACATCGCATCGTCGAGCAGGGTTGATTCGGGCAGGAGCTCAGCGACTCGGTGCGCGAACTCGTCGCGCGGCCAGCGCGGTTCCCGACCGCGAAAGCGCATGCGCCACAGCAGGCCGGGCCCTGCCGGCTCGACGGTGAGCAACAGATTCTGCAGGTCTTGGAGCTGGAGCTCGTTCGCCGCCCTTGCGAAAGCGGGAAGTGCTCGCTCGATGCGCTGGTCGTGAATCAGACAGCTGTCGATCGGCAGCACCGAATGGGACCGCATGCGGTGAAAACCGAATCGCCATCCGCCTGCGGTCGCTAGGGCCTCGAACTCGCCGCGGATCCGATATCGCCAGGGGTCGTCCATGCCGAGCACCGCGGTGTCAGGAGGTAGCCGCAAACCCGCTCGCGACCATGCTTCCTCGACGACCTGGCGCTTGAGCTCGAGCTGATGGGCGTACGCGGCATGCTGCAGCTGGCAGCCTCCGCAGGCGCCGAAGTAAGGGCATGGAGCCGCGACTCGATGCGGCGAGGGTTCGATCACGCGTGTGGCTGCCGCTACCGCGACCCCACCCTGCCGGCCTCGAGGCTCCGCCTCCACCACCTCGCCCGGCAGCGCGTAGTTGACGAGCCAGACCTTGCCGTCGTCCCTCGCCACAGCCGCGCCGCCATGAGCGGGCGAAGACGGCTTGAGGATCAGCGGCGCCACAGGGAGACCGGGTCGCGGGCCGGCTTGAAGCCGGCGGCTTCGACCATCTGGGTGGCGAGGTTGAAACCCGCGGCGATCTTGTCGGGGTCGTGGGCGTCGCTTGCGTACTGCACGGCCTGGCCCCCCACCTCGCGCCACCATCGGACCACGGTGATGTCGGGGCAGAGAACCCGACCGCGCGTGGTGTTCACCTCGAGCACCCGCCCTGTCCGCGCGGCCGCGGTCAACACGGCCCTGAGCTCGGCCTCGAAGTCCTTCTCGCGATACGGCGTCCCGCCCTCGGGCCAGTACCGCTTGGGATAGTCGAGGTGGGCGAGCGTCTCGAATGGGTGGTCGCCCTCGACCATGGCCAGGACCTCAGCCAGATAGGACCTGGTGGCCGCGAAAAAGTCGAGGCCCTGCCGTTCGGGAAACTGGCTCGCATCGACGATGTCGCCCTCGACTTTGATGCAGTGCACGGAACCGAGGACTACGTCCAGCGGCCCGGCCGCGAGAATGTCCGCGGTCTCCTTGGGGAACCAGTGAGGCTCGCCAAGCTCCACCCCGCTCAAGATGCGGAGGCCGGGGTACTTGGCCCGGCATCGGTCGATCGAGTCGAGGTATCCGGCGATGTCGACGCAGTACTGGTCTTGGTGGACCTTCACGAAGTCGGCGTGGTCGGTGAAGGCGATCGCGGGCAGGCCGAGCTCGATCGCGCGTTCGCAGCTCCGGTCCATCGATCCGTGGGGGCCGTCATAAGACCACTCGGTGTGCACGTGGAGGTCGGGAGGGAGGGCCACAGGACAAGGCTACAATCGGCAGCCGTGGGGTACGTGGTCGAGGGTGT
>VBGV01000146.1 GCA_005880755.1 Chloroflexota bacterium | reverse complement strand
CCGGGGTGGTCTCCGGACCCGGCAACAGCTGGTACCTGGTCGACACCACCAAGATCGAGAAGCTGCCGGGCGACAACCCGCCGAGCCCGACGCCGAGCGCGCCGGTCTACGTCGTGCCCCCGGATCCCGGCGGCCCGGTGCTCGCGAGCCCGAGCCCGACGCCCATCGTGTGCCCGTCGCCGCACGTTCCACCCACGCCCTGCCCCTGATCTGAGTTCGGGCCACCCGTAGAATTCGGGCTCGTGCCCGAGCCACTTTCCATCGTCACCGAGCCCTTGCCCAAGAGCCAGGTCGGCATGACGATCGAGGTCCCGGCCGAAGTCGTCGACGCGACCTACGACCGCGTGCTGAACCGCCTCGCGTCGCGGGCCAAGATCGAGGGCTTCCGCCCAGGCAAGGCGCCGCGCGCGCTGGTCGAAGCCCGCATCGGCTCGGCGGTCCTGCGCGAGGAGGTCGTCGAGACGATGGTGCCCGAGGTCGTGCGCCGGGCGCTCGACGAAAAGTCGATCGACCCGATCGACAACCCCGACGTCGAGGTGCTCGAGCTGGAGCGGGGAAGACCCGCCCGGCTGAAAGCGACGATCAGCGTGATGCCCGAGGTGACGCTGGCCGACGTGACCAAGCTCAACGTCGAGCCGCCGGACCATACGCATGAAGTCACGGACGAGATGCTGGAGCGGCGCCTCGCGGACCTGCGTGAACCGATGGCCGAGATCACACCCGTCGAACGCGAGGTGCGGACCGGAGACATCGCGGTCATCGACATCGAGGTCGAGGCCGGCGGCCAGGTCGTGGAGTCAGAGACGCGCAAGTCGACCGAAGCGGAGGTGAAAGAAGGCGTGCTGCTGCCCGAGCTCGTCGCGGTCCTGCCCGGCACCTTCGTCGGAGAGACTCGCGAGGCGAACGTGAGCTTTCCGGCGAGCTACAGCAACCCTCAGCTGGCGGGCAAGGACGCGACCATTCGAGTCACCGTGCGCGGCGTCAAAGAAAAGGTCCTTCCCCCGCTCGATGACGAGCTGGTGAAGAGCCTGACCAGCGGCAAACAGGAGACGGTGGAGGCCTACAAGCAGGCGGTGCGGGAAGAGCTCGAGGAATCCGCGCACGCGGTGGAGAAGATGGACCGCGAGTCGGCGGTCGTGAAAGCCCTGGTCGACGCATCGTCGGTCGAGGTGCCCGAAGCGCTCGTCGACCGCGAGCTGACGAGTGAGCTCGAGTCCCTGGAGCGCAGCCTCAACCGGCAAGGCATGAAGCTCGACCGCTACTTCCAGTACCTCGGCAGGTCGATCGACGAGTGGATAGCGGCCCAGCGCCCTGACGCGGAGGCGCGGCTGAAGGTCGACCTGGTCCTCGCGGAGTACGCCCGGCGCGAAGGCCTGGAACCATCCGAGGAGGACGTGGCCAAGTTCCTCGAGGAGCAGGCGGGTTCCGACGACGAGCTCAAGGGCCAGGTCACCGAGTTGAAGCGAAGCCCGACTGCGACGCGGTACTTTGCCTCACGTTTGAGGCGGCGGCGGGTCCTCGACCAGCTGCTCCAGGTGGCAGGGTCTTGACTGAATCGGGGCAACCCGTGTCTAGAATGACGTTTGTGCCCAACATGAACCAAACACAGTCTCCGTCCAGCTACCTCGTCCCGATGGTGGTCGAGAACACCGGCCGCGGAGAGCGCGCCTTCGACATCTACTCGAGACTCCTCAAGGAGCGCATCGTCTTCATCGGCACGCCGATCGACGATCAGGTCGCCAACCTCGTCGTGGCGCAGCTCCTCTTCCTGCAGTCTGAGGACCCCGAGAAAGAGATCGCGCTCTACATCAACAGCCCGGGCGGGCAGGTGACCGCCGGCCTTGCGATCTACGACACGATGCAGTACATCCGTCCGCCGGTCTCCACGATCTGCATCGGCATGGCGTACTCGATGGCTGCGGTGCTGCTGGCGGGAGGGGCGCACGGCGCTCGCTTCGCGCTGCCGCACGCGAACATCCTCATCCACCAGCCATGGGGCGGCATGCAGGGGCAGGCGACCGACATCCAGATTCACGCCAAGGAGATCCTGCGCACGCGTGAGCAGCTGAACCAGATCCTGGCCCGGCACACCGGCCAGAAGATCGAGAAGGTAACGCAAGACACCGAGCGTGACTACTTCCTCACCGCAGAGGCGGCGAAGGAGTACGGGCTGATCGACGACATCATCCTCACGCCGACCAAGCCCGGTGAAAAAGACAAGGCCACCGACAAAGACAAGGCAACCGAGAAAGAAAAGGAAAAGGTAGCCGCCGGATGATCTTCCGACGCAGGACGAAGCGCGACGAGGTCAAACGACACCGTCCCAAGTGCTCGTTCTGCGGCAAGGATCAAGGCGAAAGAGGCATCCGTCTCGTCGCCGGCCCGGGAGTCTTCATCTGCAGCGAGTGCATAAGCCTTGCCAACGAGATTCTGTGGGGCCATAATCCCCCGGCGCCAGCATCTCCCTAAGGACACGAAAAAGGACCAATGAACGAACGAGAAGACCGCCGTCGCTACACCCGCTGCAGCTTCTGCGGGAAGGGCCAGGACCAGGTGCGGAAGCTGGTTGCGGGCCCCGGCGTATTCATCTGCGACCAGTGCATCGACCTCTGCCAGGAAGTGCTCGAGGACGACAATCGATCAGCCGGCACGAAGAAGCAAAAGACGGGCTTCATCCCCAACCCGAAGACGATCTGCGCCGCGCTCGACCAGTACGTGATCGGCCAGGAGCGCGCGAAGAAAGTGCTCTCGGTCCAGGTCTACAACCACTACAAGCGGATCAGCGCGTCCAAGTCGGTCGGTGACGTCGAGCTGACGAAGTCGAACGTGCTGCTCGTCGGGCCGACGGGATGCGGCAAGACCTATCTCGCACAGACGCTCGCCAAGATCCTCGACGTCCCATTCGCCATCGCGGACGCGACGAGCCTCACCGAGGCGGGCTACGTCGGCGAGGACGTCGAGAACATCCTGCTGCGCCTCATCCAGGCCGCTGACTTCGACATCAGCCGCGCCGAGCGCGGCATCATCTACATCGACGAGATCGACAAGATCGCGCGCAAGTCGGACAACCCTTCGATCACGCGGGACGTCAGCGGCGAAGGCGTGCAGCAGGCGCTGCTGAAGATCCTCGAGGGCACCGTGGCCAATGTCCCTCCGCAGGGCGGTCGCAAGCACCCGCACCAGGATTTCATCCAGATCAACACGACCAACATCCTGTTCATCTGCGGCGGCGCTTTCGACGGCCTCGAGAAGGTCGTCGAGCAGCGCATCGGGCGGCGGGCGATCGGGTTCGGCGCGGCGAACAACCGGACCGAGAAGAAGATCGTCTCCGAGACCTTGAAGCACCTGCAGCCGCAGGACCTCCTGAAGTACGGCTTCATCCCGGAGTTCATCGGCCGCCTGCCGATCATCGTCACCCTGCACCACCTCGACCAGCAGGACATCGTGCGCATCCTCACCGAGCCCAAGAACGCGCTCGTCAAGCAGTACCAGAAGTTCTTCACGCTCGACAACGTCGAGCTCGTCTTCCAGAAGGGATCGCTCGATGCGATCGCGGAGCTGGCGCTGCTGCGCGGCACCGGTGCGCGGGCGCTGAAGTCGATCATCGAAGAGGCACTGCTCAACTCGATGTTCGAGATCCCCTCGCGACCGGAGATCAAGCGCTGCATCATCTCGGAGCGCTCGATCCGTGACGCCCTTGAACCGGAGTTCGAGGTCTCGGACGAGGCGGAAGGTCCGGTGCGCGCGGTGGGAGAGTCAGCCTGATCAAGGCAACGCGGTTTCTGGGTTTCGGTGGGCCACTTGTCGTGAGCGCATTGCTCCTCAACGCGATCGTGGCGAATGCATCCGGTCCTTATACCAGCGGACAGACGGGTTACGACATCTCGTATCCACAGTGCCCTGGAACATCACCACCACCAGGCACCTTCAACTTTGGGATCGTCGGCGTGACCCACGGCCGTCCGTTCAGGGCCAACGACTGCCTTGGCCCTGAGTACAAGGTGGCGGCGCAATTGTCGACGCCATCTCTCTACTTCAACACCGGGTACTCTGGCGCCTACCGCAGGAACATCAGGCCGGCATGCTCAGCCGGGCCAAACCAGGCTTGGGAGATCGGCTGCAGCGAGGCTGACTACGCCGCGAGCCAGGCGAGCGGCCTCAAAGTCGCGATGTGGTGGCTCGACGTCGAGGTTGGCAATAGCTGGTCGACCAGCGACTCGACCCTGAACCAGCAAACGATCCAGGGGGCCGTGGATCGCCTGTCCAGCGCCGGGTTGGTCGGTGTCTACTCGACGGCATCGTCCTGGAACACGATCACGGGCGGAACCTTCAGCCCGAATGGCAGCTCGGCCGACTGGGTTGCCGGCGGATCGTGCAGCACGTCGTTCGACGGCAAGCCGGTTTGGCTGAGTCAGTTCACTAGCAGCGGCTTCGACAACGACACCGCCTGCTGATTCCACGCGATCGGCGCTAAGATTCAGAGCACCATGAGCCGCGACGTACGCGTATCCGTACCTTCGCCGGCTCGCACGCGCTAACCGCGCCCGCCGCGCCGGCGTCACCGAACCAGTCAAAGCGATGAAACACGCCATGCCAGACACCGAGATGCCCAAAGCGTTCGATCCACTGGCTGTCGAGGCCGGCTGGTACGCGCGCTGGGAGGCGGACGCATTGTTCGTCGCGGACCCGAACAGCGACAAGCCGAAATTCACGATGTGCTTTCCGCCGCCCAACATCACAGGCGAGCTGCACATGGGCCACGCGCTGCAGACCGCGATCTATGACCTGATCGCGCGCTTCCGGCGCATGAACGGGCAAGAGGTGCTGTTCCTGCCCGGCTACGACCACGCCGCGATCGCGACCCAGAACGTGATCGAGAAGCAGCTCGCCCGCGAGGGTACGACCAAAGAGGAGCTGGGCCGAGACCGTTTTGCCGCCCGCGTCGAGGCCTGGTACGAGCAGGTGGGCGCCACGATCATCAACCAGCTTCGCCTGCTCGGGGCGTCGATGGACTGGAGCCGGCTGCGTTTCACGATGGACTCGAGATACGTCCGCTCCGTGATGACGGCCTTCGTCGCTTTTTACGATCGCGGCTGGATTTACCGAGCGCCGCGCATCGTGAACTGGTGCCCGCACGACCGCTCCGCAATCTCGGACCTCGAGATCGAATGGGAGGAGCACCAGGACACCCTCTACTTCATCCGCTATCCGGTCGAGGGTGGCGGCGAGGTGGTGATTGCGACGGTGCGCCCCGAAACGATGCTTGCCGACACCGGGGTGGCCGTCAACCCGGACGACGACCGATACCGGCACCTGGTGGGCAAGACCGCGGTGCTGCCGCTCGTCGGCCGCAAGCTGCCGATCGTCGCCGACGATGCGGTGGAGAAAGACTTCGGCA
>VBGV01000145.1 GCA_005880755.1 Chloroflexota bacterium | reverse complement strand
ATCGCATTGCTCGTCTCGGGCGGGATCGCCGCCTACAAGGTGGTCGACCTGGCCTCGGCGCTGACGCAGGCCGGGTCTCAGGTGCGCGTGGCGATGACGCCGTCGGCGATGCGCTTTGTCGGCCCGCCGACGTTTCAAGGGGTGAGCGGCAACCCGGTCCTGACCGGTCTTTGGTCGGCCGATGGTGCGCCCGAGCCACACGTCTTCCTCGGCGACTGGGCGCAGGTCATCCTCGTGGCGCCGGCGACGGCCAATGTCATCGGCCGCATCGCGAGCGGGCGGTCCGACGACATCGTCACCGCCACGCTGCTGGCGGCGCGAAGCCTGGTCGTGGTCGCCCCCGCGATGAACGACGCCATGTGGTCCAAGCCAGCTGTGCAAGCCAACATCAAGGCCCTGCGCCAAAGCGGTATGAAAGTCGTCGAGCCGGAATCGGGGCATCTCGCAAGCGGTCACGTGGGCACTGGTCGTCTGGCCGGCGCAGCTCGGATCTTCGAGGTGATGGCCGCGGCGGTGCGGGATAGCTATGACATGCCAGGAGTGCGCATTGTGGTAACCGCCGGCGGCACGCGCGAGCCGATCGACCCGGTGCGCTTCATCAGCAACTACTCGAGCGGCAAGATGGGCTTCGCGCTCGCCGCGGCGGCAGCCGACCGCGGGGCCAAGGTGACGCTCGTTACCACAGGTAATCATCCCGAGCATCGCGGCATTGACGTGCAGCGGGTCGACACCGCGGAGGAGATGCTCGCCGAGCTTCGCTCCCAGCTTCGCGGCGCTGATGCGCTGTTCATGGCGGCCGCGGTCGGCGACTTCCGTCCAGCCAAGACCACCGATCGCAAGATCAGACGGGAGGACACACCGAACCTCACTCTGGAGCTGGAGCCGATCCCCGACCTTGTGGCCACGCTCGCCGGCGATCCGGACCTCGCCGAGGTGTTTCGCCTTGGCTTCGCGGCGGAAGACTCGGCTCTCGATGCCAGAGCGGTCGAGAAGATGAAACGCAAGGGACTGCACGCGATCGTGGCCAACGACATCTCGCGCCACGACATCGGATTCGGCAGCGAGTACAACGCTGGGGTCCTGCTGTTCGCAGACGGCTCGCGCCACGAGCTCGAGAAGGCGACCAAACGGGAGATGGCGGACAGAATCCTGGACCTGGTCCTTCCCCAGCTGAAGAAGTAGTTGACCCTCTACGCAGAAGTGGCGGTGGAAGCCGCCCGCGGGATCGCCCGCGAGAGCTATACGTATTCGGTGCCCGAGGGCATCGACGTCGTGCCTGGGCACCGCGTCACGGTGCCGTTCGGCAGGCGCAGCAGTTACGGGTTCGTGGTCTCGGTCGGGACGGAGGACCCGGGCGTGGAGACGAAGCCGATTGCGACCGCCGGCTCCGAGCCGCTGCTCCTCCCGCACCAGGTGGAGCTGGCCCGGCTGGTCGCCGACCACTACTGGCTGCCTCTCATCGAATGCATCCGCGCGATGCTGCCGCCTCGCGTTCGCGGCACGGGCTCCGCGGGGTCGGGGGCGTCGAGCAGGCAGCGCCGTCACACCCGCTTACTCGAGCTGGCCACCGGCCCGCTCGCGCCGGCCGAGCCGGTGACTCTGACCGCCGAGCAGCGCGCCGCGATCGATGTGATCGGCGCGAACCCAGTCACGCTTCTCCACGGCGTCATCGCCAGCGGCAAGACGGAGGTTTACCTTGCGGCTGCGGAGCGCGCACTCGCCGAGGGACTGCGAGTCCTCCTGCTGGTGCCCGAGATCTCGCTCACGCCGCAGCTGGTGCAGCGCGTGCGGGCGAGGTTGAACGCTCCGGTGGCGCTGCTGCAATCGCAGCTGACCGAGCTCGAGAGGGCGCAGCAGTGGTGGCGCACTCGACGCGGTGAGGCGCAGGTCGTGCTGGGCAGCCGGTCGGCGGTGTTCGCGCCGATCCCTCGGCTCGGCCTGATCTGCCTGGACGAGGAGGGCTCCGCCGCTTACAAGCAGGACCGCACGCCGCGTTATGAGACTGGCTGGGTGGCGAGGCGCCTCGCATCAGTCACCGGCGCGCGGCTGGTCATGGGCTCGGCGACCCCCAGCGTCTCTACGTATCACGAGGCCGCGGCCGGCGAGATCGCGATGGCGAGGCTCACCCAGCGGGTGCGCGGCCGCAACGCCGAGGTCGAGCTGGTCGACATGCGCGATGAGGCAGCGGACGGAAACCGCCAGCCGCTCTCGAGGCGACTGGTCGAGGCGGTCACGCATACGCTCGAGAACGAGGAGCAGACGATCCTCTACCTGAACCGCCGCGGCCTCGCGACATACGTAATGTGTCGTGACTGCGGAAAGTCTGTGCAGTGTCTTGGCTGTTCGGTTGCGCTGGTGCAGCACGCTGAGATCGATGGCCTCGTGTGCCACTACTGCGGCTACGCGCGTCAGATGCCGGCCGTTTGCGACCACTGCGGCAGCCGCAACATCCGCGCCCTCGGCATGGGCACGCAGCGGCTCGAGGGGATGGTGAAGAAGCTCTGGCCGCAAGCGCGCGTGCTGCGGCTCGACAGCGACGCCGCGCGCGGGCCCGACTCCTACTTCCGGATCTGGGAGGAGTTCAGCGAACGCCGCGCCGACATCCTGGTCGGCACGCAGCTCGTGACACGGGGACTCGACCTGCCCGCGGTCACGTGCGTCGGAGTGGTCGACGCGGACCTGCCGCTGCACTTCCCAGACTACCGATCCGCCGAGAACACGTTCTCGCTCGTCGCGCAGGTCGCGGGTCGCGCGGGCCGCGACGGAAGGGCGTCGCGCGTCATCGTGCAGACCAGCAACCCGGAGCACTACAGCCTTCGATGCGCGGCATCGGGTGACTACCAAGGCTTCTATGAGGCCGAGCTGCCGGCGCGCAAAGCGTTCGTCTTCCCGCCGTTCGCCGAGCTAGCCGTCCTGACGCGCACGGACCGCGACGACGCTCGCGCAGCGGCCTCAGCGCGTGAGGCGGCGGAATCGATCGCCGCCGGATTGCTGAAGGACGGCGTCGACGGCATCCGCGTCATGGGCCCCTCGCCCGCGTTCATCCACCGCTTGCGCGGCGAGTACCGTTGGCAGGTCACGCTGAAGGGCGATCAGCTCGAGCGCGCCAGACACCTTGCGCCGCGTGGCAAGGGCTGGAGCTACGACATCGACCCGGTCAACTAGAGGGAGGACCTGGTGTTGAGGGACACGGCCACTCGCAAAGCGGACGCACTGGCTGCGCTTGAAAAGCAGCACGACGTGTGGCTGGCCACCGCCGACGTCGCAGGCCGGCCGCACATCATTGCCGTCTCCGCCTGGTGGGATGGAACCGACCTGGTGGTCGCGACTCGGGGCGCTAGCAAAACCGCGCGCAACCTGGCGATGAACCCGAGTGCAAAGGTGGCGCGTGGCGCGCCGTCGGACGCGGTCGTGATCGACGCCCAGATGATCGACAGCCGCGCCGTGGAGGACTCGGCCGAGCTGGCGGGGGGCTTTGCCGCGGCGGTGGGCTGGGACCCCAGGGAGGTGGGTGAGGGGTGGATGTTCTTTCGCCTCCGGCCGGTCCGAATCCAGGCCTTCCGCGGCTACGACGAGATCGGCGGCCGCGACGTGATGGTCCGCTCCAGGTGGCTCGCGTAAAAGGTTGGGTTTTCGCACCTCGCGGGTAGAATCGAGCTCGTGGTCCGGCCGATTCTCACCTTCGAAGATCCCGTCCTGCGCGAAAAGGCGAAGAAAGTGGCGCGCGTCGACGCGTCCATCCAGCGTCTGCTCGACGACCTGACCGAGACGATGATCGACGCCCCGGGCGCAGGCCTGGCCGCGAACCAGATCGGCGTGGCCCTTCGCGTCTGCGTGGTCAAGGGGGACGACAAGCAGATCTGGGGCCTGGTCAACCCCGAGATCGTCAAGAAGGAGGGCGTCCAGGTCGGGCTCGAGGGCTGCCTCAGCTACCCGGGGTGGGTCGGAGAGGTCGAGCGCTTCGAGACGGTGGTCGTCAAAGCCCGCAACCGCCACGGCAAGGAGATCCGGGTCAAGTCGTCCGGCTTCACCGCTCGCGCCTTCCAGCACGAGCTCGACCACCTCGACGGCGTCCTTTTCACCGACAGGCTGACGAGCCTTGACACCCTGCGGCGCGTCGAAGAGCTCCTGGGTGAGGAGCACGAAGAGGCCGTCGCCGCGGCCTCGGGGTAACTTCCTTCTCCAGGATCGTCTTCGCCGGTACGTCCGCTTTCGCCGTGCCTTCTCTGCGAGCGCTTCACGACGCAGGACATGAGATTCCGCTCGTCGTTACCCAGCCGGACCGGCCGGCGCACCGGGGGATGAAGGTGACGGCGCCACCGGTGAAGGTCGCGGCGCGTGAGCTCGGCCTGCCGGTGTATCAACCGGAGAGGATTCGCGACCCCGAAGCGGTGGAACGTTTGCAGGCGCTGGCGCCTGACTTGCTAGTGGTGGTGGCCTACGGGCAGATCATTCCGAAATCGGTGCTATCGATTCCGCGACTCGGCGCGATCAACGTGCACGCGTCCCTGCTCCCGCGTCATCGCGGCGCGGCGCCGATCGCGCGTGCGATCCTCGCGGGGGATCCCCAGACAGGGGTCTCGATCATGAAGATGGATGAGCTGCTCGACCATGGTCCTGTGCTCGCGACGGCGCCGACCCCGATCGGTGAGCGAGAGGATGCTGTGTCGTTGACATCACGACTGGCAGAGCTCGGGGCGGAGGCGCTGTTGGTTGTCCTGAACGACCTGCCCAACATCAAAGCCGTCGACCAGGATCACTCGAAGGCAACGGTGGCGCCGAAGTTGAGCAGGGAAGAGGGTCAGCTCGAGTGGGAGATGGGAGCCCACGAGATCGACAGGCGCGTGCGGGCGCTGCAGCCATGGCCAGGCGCGACGCTATCCACCAAGCGCGGTCGGGTGAAAGTCTTGAAGGGCCACGTCGAGGGCGACCGGTATGTGCTCGAAGTGGTCCAGCTGCCGGGCAAGAAGCCGGCGCCGGCGAAGCAGGTGCTGGGCGATGCCTGAGAAGGACGATAAAGAGCGGGATGTCGCGGTCAACCGCCGCGCATACCACGACTACTTCATCGACGAGAAGTACGAGGCGGGCGTGATGTTGACGGGAACCGAGGTGAAGTCGATACGAAACGGACGCGCCAACCTCCGCGACGGCTTTGTCCGGATCGACAACGGCGAGGCATGGCTGGAGAACGTCCACATCTCGCCGTATGCACAGGGCAACGTCATGAACCACGATCCGATGCGGCCGCGCAAGCTCCTGCTCCACCGCAAGCAGATCTCGAGCCTGATCGGCAAGGTCAAGCAGAAGGGATACACACTTGTCCCGCTGCGCATCTACTTCACGCGCAACCATGCCAAGGTGGAGGTCGGCCTCGCCCGCGGCAAGCGGCAGTTCGACAAGCGAGAGGCCATCGCGGAGCGCGACGCGAAGCGAGAGATCGCGAGGGCCGTCCGCCGCGGCTGAGAAGCTGGCGTGAGATCGACCATTTGGGCCCGAATGGCGGCGGCTCCCGGGTGGCCGATGAGTCGAGATACGACCTGGCCCACGGCTCGGTCTTAGTCGCGCAGCTCGGCAGCCAGCATGTCCATCAGCAGCCCGTCGTGCCAGCCACCGGACGGCCCGCGCTCGTACTGGCGCATCAGCCCGACACGCTTGAAGCCGACCCGCTCGTAGGCCTTGATCGCATGCGTGTTGTGAGCGGCGGGGTCGATCGTCAGGCGATGGTGGCCTCGCTTGTCGATCAGAAATTGGGCGAGGGCCATGATCGCGTCAGGCCCGTGGCCTTTGCCCTGCCAGGGTGAGCGCAGCGAGATGTCGACCGAAGCATGTCGATACATGGGATCGGTCTCCTCGTAACACTGGATGAAGCCGATCGCTTCGCCGTCCAGCTCGATCACGAAGTGGGACTCGCCCTCCGGAATCTCCATCGCATCGCGCACAGACTTCGCCGGGTCGCCCCACCACCGAGCGACCTCCGGATCGTTGAAGATCTCCGCCAGCTTTTCCTCGTCGGCGGACTGAACGGGCCGCAGCGTGACCTGCTTCCCGGTGACGACCTCGTCGATCAAGCGGCCAGGTTGATGCCGATCGCGCGCAATCGCTTGTTGAGCGACTCGAATGCGTACGTAAGGATCTCGCTCTCGGTGTGTCCGTACTCGGTGATGTAGCGTGGGTCGGGCGGGTCGAGCGTCCCCGAGATCAGCGGCAGGCACTCCACCAGCGTCTTCTGGATCAAAGGCGCATAGCGCTGTGGGTCTTCGCGTACCGCCTCTTGCAAAACCTTGATCCCGAAGTTGACGTGTCGCGACTCGTCGCGCGCGATGGCAGTGAAGCCGCGATAGAAGCCTCGATCCGTGAGGCTCTGCTCGCGCATCGCCTCGAGCTCGAAGCGCTGTCCGGTGAGCGCAATGGTCGCCTCGATGACGATGTGATACAGGGTGACGCCTTCGACGAAAGCGTCGAAGTCCTTCGGGTTGCTGGCCAGGCGCTGAGCCGTCGAGGGCAGCCGCTCATAGAAAAGGATGTTGTAACCCTCGTTCGCCTCGGGCCGGATCTCGGTCAGGAGCTCGCCCAGGCTCCTGGCGCCGGTGCCCACGACGTCGTGCCACCACCGCTGGAAGAAGACGGTGTGCCGCGCCTCGTCCACCATCTGGGTCGACAGGAAGATTTCGATCTCCGGCGTGGGTGCCGCCCA
>VBGV01000105.1 GCA_005880755.1 Chloroflexota bacterium | reverse complement strand
GGCCTCGTTGGAGTCGAGCACGGCGCAGATCTCATCCGCGAGGTTGACGAGCATGGCTTTGAGCAGAGCAACGTGCACGTGCTCGTCATCGACGATCAGAATCCGGTTGCTCGTGGTGCGAGCCTAGTCTCGACCGCCTCGGCCGTCCAATTGGATTCCGCAATCGCCCGATAAGGTTCTGTCCGACCCTGGCCCGCTACGCTTGAACGGCGCGAATTGGAGCTACGTCATCTACGAGCCTTTGTCGAGGTCGCAGCCAAGGGTCATTTCGGCCGCGCCGCCGCGGCGCTGAGTCTCACCCAGCCGGCGCTGACGTTACGTGTTCAGGCCCTGGAAAAGGAGCTGGGCGCGGACCTGTTTGATCGATCCGGACGGGTCATGCGGCTGACGAGGGCCGGCGAGGTCTTGCTCCCTCACGCCAAGCGCCTCGTCCAGGTTGAGGACCAGGCCCTGGCTGAGATCAAGCAGCATGTCGCGGCGAAGGAAGGCAAGCTCCGCGTCGCCTACCTGACGCTGTGGGACGGTCTGCCGACCAACGTGGTCTCGATGTTCCGGCGCGGGCACCCTCGAGTCAAGATCGAGACGATGTCGGGCTATTCGAGCGAGAACCTCGAGCGCGTCGTGAAGCGCGACGCCGATCTTGCTTTTCTGACCATTGGAGTTGGGCGCCGGCCGGGAGTGGTGACGCGCGTACTGGACCGCCATCCATTGGTCGTGATCATGGCCCCCAACCATCACCTCGCCGCGAGAGATTCCGTTCCAGTCGCTGCGCTGCGGGGAGAGCGATTCATCGGCGTGTCGTCCGGCGTCAACAACGCGTTCGCAAAAGATCTGAACACCTGGCTGACTCGACAGATGGGCGAGCCGCCGAGAATCGTGGCGTCCGAACCTCCCGATCAGATGGCAAGTGCCGTGGCGACGTCAGGTGGCGCGGTCGCGGTCATGACCGAAACGCGAGCATTGGCCGGTGAAAGCGTGGGGATCGTCTACCGAAAGCTTGCCCCGACGCCGATGATCGAATACGGGATTGCTTTCAGGAAAGACAATCCATCTCACGCGCTCGCCGACTTCCTCGAGGCGGTCGATGACTCGGCACCGACATTCACGGACGGCCTCCCTGCCGGCTACGAAGCCGTCTCCAGATCCAGCCCTGCCCGCGCAGCAACGAAGACCGCCTAGCTAATCTGCACACGATGACCAGCCCAGTCATCGAAGTCCAGGACCTGACCAAGGTGTACTCCGGCGGTACGCGCGCCGTCGACGGCATCACCTTCAGCATTCAGCCTGGGGAGCTCTTCGGCTTTCTCGGCCCCAACGGTGCGGGCAAGACCACGACGATCCGAGTCCTGGCCACGCTGCTGAGGGCGACGAGCGGCATCGCCCGCGTCGCGGGACTCGATGTCGGGACGCATCCAGCCGACGTCAGGCGACGACTGGGCCTGGCGATGCAAACTCCGACCCTCGACACGTTCGCCACAGGTCGCGAGAACATCGAGCTCATCGGGAGGATGCACCGTGTCCCCGCTGCCGAGCTCAAGCGACGGACCGATGAGCTGCTCGAGCTGATGGGCCTGGCGCAGGTCGCGCGCAAGATGGCGGGCACCTACTCAGGAGGGATGCGCCGTCGTCTCGACCTCGCGTGCGCGCTCGTCCATCGACCGGAGGTCTTGATCCTCGACGAACCGACGGAAGGACTCGACCCGCAGAGCCGCATCGCGCTTTGGGGAGAGCTCGAGCGAATCAGCAAGGACGGCACGACGATGCTGCTCACCACCCATTACATGGAAGAGGCCGACAGGCTCTGCAATCGCGTCGCGATCATCGACAACGGTCGCATCGTCGTCGATGGAAGCCCCGCTCAACTGAAGGCAGGCATCGGCGCCGACACCGTGACCCTGCAGCTCGACGCGCACGGACCCGAGGACCTGGCTCGCCAGCAGACCAACGTGCGCGACCAGCTCCACGGGTTCGAGCCGCTCGAGGCCGTAACGCCGGAGTCATTTGGGGTCAGCCTCAGCATTCGTGGCGCGGGTCGTGCGCTGCCTGACCTGATGCGCAGCCTCGATCGCAACGGCGACGGCGTCCGCATCGTCGGGTTGGCAGTCTCGCAACCCACGCTCGATGACGTCTTCCTGAAATACACGGGCCGGCGCATTCGTACCGAGGCGGCCGACCAGCCGATCATCCTGGGTTGGTGACCGCGGTGATCGGCGACCTCATCTACGAGAGCTGGTATCTCGGATTGCGCACCCTGCGGAGGTTCTACCGCGTTCCGGCGAACTGGATCGGCATCATCGCGTTCCCTCTGATCCAGCTGTTCGTCTTCAGCCAGCTGTTCAAGGACATCATCCAGCTGCCCGGCTTCCGGGCTGGCGGAAGTGGGAGCTATCTCGCGTATCTCGCGCCCGGCCAGATCGCCTTCACCGCTTTTTTCGCAGTGGCATGGTCGGGCAGCTCGATCCTGGTCGAGTACCGCAACGGCTACATGGACAAGCTGCGGGCGACGCCGATCCGCCGCGTCTCGATCCTCTTTGGCGAGCTCGCGCCTCTGTTCCTCGAGTCCGCAGTGATGGCCGGCGGAATCCTGGCGCTTAGCATCGTCCTGGGAGCGACGATCAGGACCGGTGTCCTCGGCGCGGCGCTGATTCTCGTTCTCGCCGGCCTGTTTGGGATGGCGTGGGCAGGGACCTCTTTCGTGCCCGCCTTTCTGACCAAGAGCGAGCAGGCCACGGGCACGCTGTCACTGCTCTTCTTCCCGATTGCGTTCATGTCGACCGCGTTCGTGCCGCCCGCCCTGATGCCGGGCTGGCTGCAAACGGTCAACGCGTGGAACCCGATCACCTTCCTGATCGAGGCGATTCGCCCTCTGATGGTGAGTGGCTACGACTGGGCCGCCATCGGCAAGGCCCTGTTGGCGCTTGGGATTTTGGGTACGGTCCTCCAGTCGGCCACGCTCTGGGCATTCCGCCGACTCACGGCGTAGCCACAGGCCTCGCACTCGCTAAAGATCAGCCGGCCTCGGCCTCCCGCAGCTCCGTGGCCGAGACGGTCCGCGAGAGCGGCAGGGTCAGGGCAAAAACGCTGCCCATGCCAGGCGTGCTGCTCTCGACGGCCAGGGTCCCTCCATAACTCTCGACCAGCTGTCTCGATATGTAGAGTCCGAGACCAATACCCGGCACGACAATTTGCGGATCTGCCACGCGATAGAGCCGATCGAAGACGCGCTCGCGTTCTTCGAAGGAGATGCCAACCCCGTTGTCCTCGACCCGAACGATCGCCCGTCGAGACCCAGCCGACATCCCGATCCAGAGTCGCGGTGGCCGAATCGTGTAGGTGAGCGCGTTGTTGAGGAGGTCGTCCAGCACACGACCAAGGCTTTCCGGGTCGGCCACCACCGGCACAGGATCATCCGGCAGGTCGGCGGTGAGCTCGGCACCGAGCAGATCGGCGCGCGGGCGAGCACGTTCCACCGCTCCGTTGATGACCTCTCGCAAATCGATCACCTCGCGCGCGAGGCGCGGCGGAAGGACCTCGAGGCGGGAAGCGGTCATGAGGTCGCGGACGATCCTTTCCAGCTCTCGGGTCTTGGCCATGAGGATGCCGAGCGGCGCCTTCCAGGCCTCTGGTGGCGATCCGACCGAACCGTCTGCCAGCAGCGACAGGTATCCGGCCAGCACGGTCAGCGGGGTCAGCAGCTCGTGCGCCGCGTTGTTGAGAAATGCGCTTTTGGTCTGGCTCGCCGCGTCGGCGGCCACGTAAAGCCGCTGCATCTCGTCACCGCGATCACGCGCCTCGAGCAATGCCGTGAGCACCAGGGACGTGAGAGCGACGCAGACATTGAATGCCTGCAGGGTGATCATCTTTTGGATCAGCGTCTCGGTTCCGAATGGACCGCTTCCCTGCACGGCCGCCCAGATCGCGACGCCAGAGGCGATCAAGGCGGCGGGTGCCGCGCCGCGCAGGCGAAATCGCCAGGCCGCCAGCATGATCAAGGGGAAGACGAGGTATTCCAGGCGCAGGCGGTTCTGGAACAGCACGAAGGTCAGTAGACCGACACCGACCAGCAGCCCGGCGAGCTCTGCCGCCGTGCGCAGCGCCAGCGCCGGCGTACGCGCATGGGGCAGCAGGCTCAGGAGCAAAGGCGCCACCAGGAGCACTCCCATCGCGTCCCCAGTCCACCAGACCGCCCAGGTCGGCAAGAAGCTCCCCGTCGGCACAGTCGCAGACAGCGCGAGGACGGACGTTCCTACCGTGGCGCTGATCGTCATCGCCACCAGCGCGCCGAGCACGATGAGGGCCGCGGCATCTCGTAAGCGGTCCAGCTCGATCCGGAATCCGATTCGTTTGAGGAGAGCTGCGGCGGTCAGCGGCGCAAGGGTATTGCCGGCCGCGATGACGGCGGCACCCAGGGGCGAGGGGCCGATGGGCAGGTTGACCGCGAGTGCCCCCAGGAATATGGATGGCCAGACCCGACGGCCAAACACGAGAATCGCAACCAGGGCGATTCCGGTGGGCGGCCAGATGGGTGTCACCTGGCCGTGCACGAGCGCCAGGCGCAAGCTCACCAGGGCGGCGAGCCAGTAGGCCAGCGCGACCACTGCCAGCTGCAGCAGCGCCCAGACTAAGCTGACCCCCCGATCTTGGCCTTTCGTACCGACCTCTGAGTTCCGAGTACTCATCGGCTATCCGGTCTAACGAGAATACGAAGACTTTCTAGCGTTTGCGTTTCGGTCGCCCTGGCTCCGACCCAGTGGCCATGCGAGCGAGCCTCTCGCGACTGATGTCGATCTCGAAAACGTGCTCCATCACGACCGCCCATCCGTGGATGAAGTACCTCCATCCATCCTCGACGTATAGATGGCGGCCGGCGACCTGTCGTTCCGCCTGGTGGAGAAATTCCAGCTCCCCGCGGTAATTCAGCTCCCACACGTAGCCCTGCTCCGGAAAAAGTGCCGCATCGGTGATCGGTGAACCCGGCGTGTCCTTGCCCATCCCCGTCGCGTTGATGACCAGCGACCCCGGCGGCAGCTCGGCGAGCAGGCGGTCGTTGCCGCGCGGATCGCTGTTTTCGACGTACCGGACCGGAGTGGAAGCACCGAGCTTGGCGTGGATGGCCCGCATCGCCTCCAGCCGAGCCGAGGTTCGACCGACCACGGTGATGCCCGAAGCTGCCCGCCGCTCGATCAGCTGCACGGTGATCGCCGTGGCCGAACCGCCGGCGCCGAGGCACAAGACCTCAGACCGACCCGCCGCAGGATAGAACTCGGAAAGGGCACGCGCGGAAGAGATCGCGTCCGTCGCGAACGCCCAGAGACGCCCGTCGCGTTTGGCCAGGCATGACGTCTCTCCGCAAAGCTCGGCGTACTTGTCAACCAAGTCAAAGAGATCTCGGCAGGCTGAGAACAGATCGATCTTGTGCGTCGTGACGAGACCGCCGCGTTCATGCGGATCCGCACGAATCCGAAGAACAACCTCTCGATAACGCTCGGGCGCAGCGTGCAGGGGAAGGTCGCAGCCCACCAGCCGCACATCGCCCAGTCCCAGCTCGCGAGCCCACGCCGGAAACAACCGCGTCGCCGCCGACTGCCCGGTGGTGACCCCGATGAACGTGAAGGTCTGCAAAGGCCGCTAGTCGTGACCCAGCACGCGCGTGTATGCGGCGGCGAGAATGACGATGATCGCGCCATACAGGACCTGTTTCACCGCGTCAGGCACATCCAAAAGCGTCAGCACGCTGTTCAAAACCGTCAGGATCAGAGCCCCCACGATCGTCCCCGAGTAGCTCCCGCTGCCGCCGAAGATCGACGTCCCCCCGATCACCACCGCCGCGACCGACGGCAGCAGCAAGACCGTGGCCAGGCTCAGGTCCGCCGCGTTCACCGTCCCCGACAGCACCAGGCCCGCCACCGCGCTGAGCAATCCGCATGCTGCGTAGTTCGCGAGCAGCACCTGCCACGCGCGCACGCCTGCCAGGCGAGTCGCCTCCAGGTTGTCGCCCAGCGCGTACAGCAGCCGCCCGAACCCGGTTCCTCGCAGCCCCAAGATCAGAAGGACCGCCAGCGGCGCCCACAGGAACAGGCTCACCGGCACGTATCCGAGCACCGTGCCCGAGCCAAGAGCGTGGATCACCGCCGGCACGCCCGGCACGCTGCGGATCGCGGCCTGGCTGTAGACGTTGAGGCTTCCGGTCACGACCAGTCCCATGGCCAGGGTCATGATCAGCGGCTGCACCCTGAACACCGCCACGCCCACGCCGTTGACGAGCCCGACCACGACACCGACCAGAAGCCCGGCCACGATCGCGCGCGTCACGCCGTAAGGTGCCTGGCTGGCCATGATGTAAGCGGCCGCGGTGGCCACGTTCGCGACCGAGAGGTCGATCCCGCCCGTGATGACGACGAGCGTCTGACCCGCGGCGAGGATGCCGAGCGGGGCCGCGAATTCGAGGATGTTCGAGACCCAGCTCGCGTTGACGGCCCCCGGCCGGATGATCTCGATCAGCCCGGCAAGTGCGACGAGCAGCGCGATCAAAACCACGATCGAACGCTGCTGAACCAGACGAACCGCGCTCACCACGCGAACGCTCATGCGCGCCTCAAAACCACGCCGAGGCCCCCGATCATGACCACGATCACGATCAAGACCCCCTGGATCATCTGGCCGTAGTTCGGGTCGATCCCGAGGTAGATGAGCACCGCGGGGATGAGCGACAGGATGTAGGCCGCCGCGACCGGGCCCAGCATGCCGCCGCGTCCGCCGGCCAGGCTGACCCCGCCGAGCACGATGGCGGAGACCCCGCTCAGCGTGTAGTAGGTGCCCGCCAGCGGCGTGCCGACGCCGGTGGTCATCGATAAGGCCAGCCCGCCGCAGGCGGCGAAGAATCCACACACGGCGTAAGCGAGCAGCCGGCTCCATCCGAGGTTCACGCCCGAACGGAAAGCCGCGTTGCGGTCGCTTCCCACGGCGTAGATGGCCAGGCCGGCCCGGCTGCGGCGCAGCGGGATCCAGACCAGCGGGATCACCAGCAGCACAAGCAGGGCATTCGGCACCCACGGCGAGAACGTCGATCCCTGGGCCAGGTTTTGAAAGTCGAGCGGGATCCCAGGCGTGGGCTTGGCCAGCACCAGCAGCGCCAGACCGGCCCATATAAAGGACGTAGCCAGCGTGATCACGATGTCGGGGACGCGGGTCACGACGATGATGGCGCCGTTGAGCGCTCCGGCCAGCGTGACCTCGAGCAGGACGATCAACGCGACCACCAGCGAGTAGTTCAGGTCGTGGCCGAGCATGGCGCGCAGCGCGAGCACGTTGGCCAGCGCCATCAGCGGGCCGACCGAGAGGTCGATGCCTCCGCTGAGCACGACCATCGTCTGCGCGACCGCCGCGAACGCCAGCGGCAGCGCCGCCAGGGTGAGCGTGTTCCACTCGAACGACCCGTAGTCAGGCTTGATCGCGATCGTGATCACCATCAGCAGCGCCAACAGGGCGTAGACCGCGACGGTCCAGCCGTAGCGCCGGGCGGCCCGGCCGAAACGAAAGCCGGCAGGGCGCGGCGCTTCGGCCACCGCCGTGCTCGCCACTACGCCTCTTGCTCGGCGTCGGCTTCGGCAGGCAAGCCATGCGCCGCGCGCAGCAAGGCTTTTTCGTCGGCCTCGGCGGCGGGCATCTCGTCGACCAGCCTGCCGCCGAAAAGCACGATCACGCGGTTGCAGGCGAGCTGGATCTCCGGCAGCTCGGACGTGAACAGCAGCACGGCCGAGCCACCGGCCGCCAGCTCCTTGATCAGTCCGTAGATCTGGCGCTTGGTCCCGATGTCGATGCCGCGCGTGGGGTCGAAGCACAGCAGCGTCTGGAATCCGCCGACCAGCCAGCGCGCGATGCCGACCTTCTGCTGGTTGCCTCCGGACAGGCGCCGGACCTCGGACTGCACGCGCGTGTCGATCTGCAGGCGTTTGACCGCTTTCTCGACGCGCCGCTTCTCGCGCCGCGTGTTGATCGGACCCCACCGCGAGATCCTGTTGACGAGGGGCAGGGCGATGTTCTCGCGCACGGACCTCTGACGGAGCAGCGCCTGCAGCCGGTCGGCCGGGATCAGCACCAGCCCGGCGCGGATGGCATCGGCCGGGTGGCGAAAAGTCCGCGTCTTGCCCCCGACCATGATCTGGCCGGACTCTGACCTGCGCACCCCGGCCAGGCAGTCGAACAGCTCCTGCTGGCCCTGACCCTCGAGCGCGGCGACCCCGAGCACCTCGCCATAGCGAAGTGTGAAAGTGACGTCGGTCAGAATGCCGGCCTTCAGGTCGCGCACCTCGACCGCGACGGCCCCGGTCGCCGGCGCGCTGGGCGATGCGGCCTCGGCCGCCACCTCGTCGGCCACCGGGCCGAGCATCAGCTTGACGATGCGCTCCTCTCCGCCCTGGGCCGGCTCGACCACGCCCACCGTCTTGCCGTCCCGCAGCACCGTGGCGCGGTCGCACAGCGCCGAGACCTCCGCCAGGCGGTGCGAGATGAAGATGACCGAGCGTCCCTCCGCGCGCACCTGCCGGGCGACGTTGAAGACGCGCACCGTCAGGTCGGCGGGGAGCGACGCGGTGATCTCATCGAGGAGCAGCAGCCGCGGTTCGATGGCCAGGGCGCGGGCGAGGTCCAGCAGGCTGAGTGTGGGTCGAGCCAGCTCGCGGGGCATCGTCTGCAGGTCGAAACCGCCGAGGCCGAGCTCGATGAGGTACCGCCTGAAGGCCGTGATCGGCGTGGCCGTCAGCTTGAGGTTCTGCAGCACGGTGAGGTCGGGCAGCAGCGAGGGGTCCTGGTAGACGCAGATGAGTCCCGCCCCGCGCGCCTCGGACGTCGAACGAAACGACCGGTTCCGGCCGCCGAGGGTGATGGTTCCGGCATCCGCCGTCAACGCGCCGGTCAGGATCTTCACGAGCGTGCTCTTGCCCGCTCCGTTGGCCCCCATCAGCGCGTGGATCTCACCGCCGCGCACGCGCAGGTCGGCCGAACGGAGGGCGACGACAGGTCCGAAATGCTTGACCAGCCCGCTCGCTTCGAGCAGGGCGGCGGAATCGGCTAGTGGGGTGTCGTTGGGAACCGCTGACATCTTGAAAGTGGGGCGAGGGCATTGAGCCCTCGCCCCTTCGCGATGCAGATTAGCTGGGACCCTGGCAGGAGATCAGGTCCTGCTTGCTGTAGGTCGTGTACGGCTTGACGTCGAACGCGACGCTGTAGTACGGGTCCAGGGCCGAGTCGTAGGTCGCCGCCAGCTTGGCGACGCCGTCGGCGGTCGTGTTGTCCCAAACCTGCGGCGTGAGGTGAATCACGTGGTCGTAGGTCTTGGACTTCTGCAGCGTGGCAAGACCCACCGCGAGGCCCGCGCCACCGATCGGCGGCGGGTTGGTCACGGCGGCGCCGGTCAGCCCCTTGTCCTTCAACGTGGCCAGGTCCTGCACGAACTTGTTGTTGTCAGCGCCCACGATGGGCACGTACGGCTTGTTCGCCGACTGGAACTGGTCGACGACGGTGGCGTCGATGCCCGACGTCCAGATTCCGTCGAACTTGATGCCCGAGCTGAAGATGTCCTTCATCTGCTGGGCCGCGGGGTCGAGCGACCAGTTGGTGAATGTCTGCTTCACCACCTTGATGTTCGGGTAGTTGGCCAGCGCGGCGGTCAGGCCCTGGTGCCGGTCGGTGTCGGCCGGAACGCCGTTGATGCCGCGCATCTCGATGATGCTGCCCTTGCCGCCGAGCTTTTTGGCGAGCCAGTCCGCGCCCAGGTTGCCATAAGCGACCTGGTCATTGGTCACCACGTAAGCCGAGGGCTCGGAGACGGCCTGGTCGACCGCCACGACGACGATTCCCTTGTCGGTCGCCTGCTTGATGACCGCGTTGAGCGCGTCCCGGTCCGACGGGTTGATCACGATCACGTTGGCGCCCGACGAGATCAGGTTGCGTATGTCGGCGATCTGGCCCGCCGCATCGGTGTTGCGGTTGGCGATGATCACCTTGGAAACCACACCCGAGACCTTGGCCTGGGCCTTGATCGAGCAGATCATCTCCTCACGCCAGCCGTTGCCTTGCAGCGTGTTGGAGACGCCGACCACGTATTTGGTGGTGGTGCCACCACCGGTCGAGCCGCCACACGCGGCCAGGGCGAACGCGGCGACCAGCAAGGCCGCCACCAAACGCCCGGCCGTCAGTGGCCGTTCACGATGCGTCACAGACGATCACCTCCTGTTTCCATGCGGCCCCAACGGGCCATAACCGCCATCCTCTGCCTCCCAGATGCTCCAATGTCCACCTCCTGTCAAGTAGCGAGGCTGCGCGCCGCGCGCCGCGCGTGCTCTCGATAAGCCGCCTCGAAAAGCTCATCGGACCGCCGCCGTCCGACCTCGGCGACGCTGGTGATCACCGGCGGCAGCTTGCCCTTCGCTAAGAGAAGCTCGGCGGTCCGGACCTTGATCGCATCGGCGACCGCAACCGCGGCGAGCGTCGAGCCTGGTCCGACCGGGGTCTCCGGCAAACCGTCGAGCCGGCAGAGCGCGTCACCCACAGGCGTGCACAGGTCGATGACCACGTCGGCCTCGTCCAGCAGACGGGCGCCGACCTCCTCCTCGACCTCGCCGGCTTTGGATTGGGCGACTGACGTGACCGCGATCACCGGCAACCCCCTTTTTCGGGCGCCGCGGGCGAACTCCACGACGGCCGCGCCGAGGCCGCTGGCGGAGAAAACCATGACCGCGTCCTTCGGCTCGAAGTGGAAGTTGGAAAGGATCACCTCGGCCAGGCCGGGCATGCGCTCGATGAACATCGCCTGGCGCTGGCCGTTGGCCCCGAC
>VBGV01000104.1 GCA_005880755.1 Chloroflexota bacterium | reverse complement strand
CGGATCAGTGAAGGTAGACCGCGCAGCCATCGCTGCAGCGGCTCGTCGCTTCGCAGTTCGTCGAGGTCATGGCGCTGGCCGCCGATGCTCATCCAGAACCCGATGCGAGTTGAATCCCGAAGCGCCCAGAGCATCGCCGCTTCGTGATTGCCGAGCAGCACGTCGGTGTTGGTGCGATCGCGAGCGAAGCGCATACAGCCGACGCCGAAAGCTCCGTAGTCGACAAGATCACCCAGGAACACGGTGCGCCACCTGTCCGCTGGATAAGGCTTCAGTGCGGCGAAGAGACGCTCAAAGTCGCCGTGGACGTCGCCGACGATCAGGACAGGCAGGTCGCCGGCGGGCACGTTTCGATGCTAGTGGGCAAGCATTGGGGCCGGTTGGAGGGGTTGGGTAAACTTCCGTAGGCGCATAGGGGCGTAGCTCAGTCTGGTCAGAGCATCGGTCTCCAAAACCGAGGGCCGAGGGTTCGAATCCTTCCGCCCCTGCCAATTGCTCTCGATCTCGTAGGTAACCCCATGCCTGCTGTCGTTCCCCAAGTAAGGACTCGGCGGAGCCAGGAGGCATGCCATGAGCAAGCGGATCACAACTCGTTGGTACATCGGCGCGTGGGTGTTGGCGGTGCTCGTCGGAATCGCGACGGGCTTGATGGCGCGGGGCGCTCCCGCAGGCAGTCCCCCGCCGGGAGTGACGATCGCCTCGTTGGTGCTCGTCGCCTGCGGGATAGTCATGTTCGTGATGTGGATCGGCGCGCTTGTGAGGCTCGCGCAGCAGCATGCCTGGGGATGGTTCATCGGGGTGCTGGTGCTGCAGCTGATTTTTCTAGGGATCGTCGGCATGGCGGCTTACGCGATCGCCGGACCCGAAGACACGGCCGAGGTGGTCATCCGACCGACGACGACGTAAGGCATCGCGCGCTCATCCCTCCAGCCCGTTTTCCGGCCTTTGTAAAATCGAGCGACCCACTAGACTCCGTTGGTCTAGGTCGGGCTCTCAATCTGGGTCTGGGCCGCTAGCTCAACTGGCAGAGCGCCGTGCTGATAACGCGGAGGTAGGTGGTTCGAGTCCACCGCGGCCCACTCCAATGTCGTTTCGGCAATGCAACCTTCCGGTATAGAACCCGAACGTCGTGAACCACCGGGCCCAGCATCGGCCCGGACTGGCTCGCCATCGCACAGACTGCGGACGCCTACCCGTGAGCTAGAAGTGATCGACGCCCTCGACCTTCCGTAGCGGGGCTCAGTCACGTCGTCGTTCGTGGATAGGCAGTCGATCGCTCGGCGGGGTCGGTCGCCTTCTACCGGGAAGCAGCGCGCGCGCGTTGGTGGAGGCGATCCAGTCGCGGTAGCGCTCAGGGGACCAAGCGCGCTGCAGGACCAGCAGGTGATAGACGGCCAACGAATTGACAGTCCATAGGATGTCCCCAGCCTCCTCGACCGATAGCTCCGGCCTCATCCCACCGAGGTTCTTCAGCTGCTCGGCTATGCGCCTCATGCCTGTCAGTCGCTGGGCCTCCAGTTGGTTCCAGACATCCGCGACCTCGGGATCCGCCGCGACTGCCTCCATCAGCACCCGATACAGGGGGCCGGCTCGCGCATGGATCCCAGGCTGTGTGGCGGCGTGCAGCTCGAGCACGCGGCGCGGATTTTGCTCCGCGATCATCGCTCGGACCACAGGACGCTCCTCGGGCGGGATGGCGGCGCGAGCGGCGCCTCCGGCAATCGCAGCCTCCATCACCCCTTTGAACAAGGCCGCCTTACCGCCGAATCCCCGGTAGATGGTCTCCACTGCCACTCGCGCCGCCGCCGAGATGTCGTTGATCGTGGTGCCTGTGTAGCCGCCTTCCAGGAAGAGCAGCTGCGCGGCTTGGAGGATGTCCTGGCGAGTCTGGGCCGCTTGCGCGCGCCGCCGAGTCGAGTCGTAGCGGCGAGGTGGCTTGACATGTCGACGATTCGGTGGAATACTCATAACTCCAATACTGTCTCGTTCTCTCGAATTCTAAGCGGGACGGTGGGATGAAGGGAAGCGTCATTGCCGGGAGGTCGAGGGGATCTGATGTTCGCGGTGGTGGTTCAAGAGAGCGGAGAAGCGGAGCGGGTGCGCGGAAGCCGGGATCATGTGGAGGCAAACGTCGTGCCTCAGGTGAGGAACGCTCCCGGGATTGTCTCAGCAACCTTCACGACAGACGAGGGCGGAAGGACGCTGAACTTGTTCCTCTTTCAGACAGAGGATGCGGCACAAATGGCCGTGGAGTGGATACGGGCCGCGCCACGACCCCCGTTCATGCGCGTGGAGACCGTCGAGCTGAGAGAAGTCCTGGCTCACTTCTAGCGGCGGCGACTCGGTCAGGCGTGTCGGGCGAACTGAAATTGATTTCTCGACCGACTACCGTTATCTGGTTCGCGTTACGGAAACTACGGCCCACCATCGATCCATCCTTAACGCGAACCATGGGTCACAGTCCCCAGACGGCGATGCAGCACGCCTAGCCTTGTCGAAGTCCCAGGGTGTTTCCATCGGCGTCGCGGAACCAGGCCGCGCGGGCTGGGCCGAGTTGTGCGACGTGGCCCGTTGTATGGAGCGGCCTCTCGTCTCTAGGTCGGCGACCTCCGACTCGAGGTCGGTTACCTCGAAGTGGGCAAGGGTGTGTTCTGGGACCGTCGAAGGGCGCCTGAAAATCGAGAGGTCGCTCTTGTCCCCGCATCTGAATCGAATGGAGGCAGGGTTCTCCCATAGAAATGTCAATCCGAGTGTTTCACCGTAGAAGACTTTGGCTCTTGCGAGGTCGCTGACCGGTACTGTTGCCACCACCATCGCTGCACTTACCATCGTGCATTTCCTCCATCCTCCTTCGTTTGCGGCCCAGTCTTCGAAGGCGGCGTTCCGATGGAGCGCAGCCGGACTATTGGAGGTCGGTTTCCGATCCGTCGCAGCGAGTCTAGCTGGCGGGTCTCTCACGGAAATCCTCCTAGCGACGTGAGGTCACGTGCCTTCCTCCAACATCGATCTCGCAGCAAATCACGAACCTGGTCAACGCGACCGAAAGGGTGCAGAATATTCGCGCCAGTCAGCGGCGGCCATCCTTGGCCGATGGAGCCGGAATGTTGCGACAGTGGCAGCGTGTATGGGTTGCGCTTCTTGCGGCGGTTGTCGCCGAGTTGCTGACTCTTGCGCTTGCCGCTGCCTCGGCGGGGACGATCACCGAGTATCCATTGCCCGCCAACAGCGGAACCACGACCATAACCACCTGTAACAGTTCGGGCCATCACTGCACAACGACAAAGTCGACCAGCTCGTATTGCAGTTGCCCGGCCACCATCGCGCCGGGTCCGGACGGAAAGCTCTGGTTTACTGAAACCGGCGGAGCACTCGGCTACGGCGCAATCGGCACCATCTCTCCCACTTCCGGGGCGATTACCGAGTACAAGCTGCCGACGTTCAACAGCATTCCGGTGGGAATCAGCCTAGGGCCGGCTGGCACCGCGGCGCTGTGGTTTACCGAGCAGAGTTCAAACCGGATCGGCCGGATCACCACCGCCGGATCGATCACCGAATTCGCGCTCCCCGTGCCGGGCAGTCAGCCGCGAGGTATCGCGTTGGGTTCGGATGGGAATCTGTGGTTCACCGAGTCGCGCACGTCAGGGACCGCAACTGGCTACATCGGACGCATCACTCCGGCTGGCGCTATCACAGAACTCGCCGTCCCCTACGCATGGAGCAGGCCTTTCCTCATCACAAGCGGGCCGGACGGCAACATGTGGTTCACCGACGAAGGGACCAACAGCGTCGGCACGATCGCCGTAGCGGGGCCGGTGGTGGGGGCTGTCACGGAGTTCAAGTTGCCCAGCGCCAGCGCGGGCCCAGGTCCACACGGCATCACAAGCGGACCCGACGGCAACCTGTGGGTGGCTGAGGCCAACACGAGCATGGTGGCTCAGGTCACGACAGCCGGAGTCATCATCGAGTTCGGCGCGCCGGGAGGACCGGCCGGAATCGTCACCGGACCGGACAAGAACCTGTGGTTCACGGAGGCGACCAACACGTCTGGGGTGGGCGTCATGACCACGAGCGGGACTGTCCTGAACAGCTTCAGCCTCGGCACTACGCAGTACAAGGACCCTCAGAGCATCACTGTCGGGTCCGACAGCCGCTTATGGTTCACCGAAGAGTTTGGTGGCACCTACGGCTCGATAGGAGCGATTACAAGCTCGTAACCGCGAGACGGGACGCCGATTGCCGGGCATCTGCGCTGCCGGTCTTCGATCATCGAATACGAGGTCCACCTGACGGGGATTGCGCCCCAACGGAGGTACGGAGAGGTTTAGTTCGTCCCCGCTTCCGCGCAAGGCAACCCACCAGTAGGACAGGGCATGGATTACTGACGATGGCGAGGATCGGCTACTGCCAGACCTTGAGCTCACAGACCTCCCACTGTTTCGACCTGGCTGGGACCTCGGTCTCGTGGTAGTGGTTAGAGCTCGTCGCCAGGGGTAACCCAACGAAGGGTCAGAGCCGTATCTGCCAGCCTGTGAGCACGAGGTCCCGGTTCGCGTTATATGAGCTACGGCTCACCAGTGGGTCCCTGGCCCGGTACGACCGCGATGGCGATTGGAGTCCATACTCCGTCCATGCTCCCTCGGAGCCTCAGAACTTAATGCTGGTTCGCGCCGCATTAGCGCTATGCATCGGCGCGTCAACGATGCTCCTTGCGTGTGGTTCCCCGGGCGGAGCTTCCGTGTCGCCCTCGGCCATGCCCACGCCTTTAGCGACAGCAATCGCAAACTCGCCCCTGCATTCGGGCGGATTCATCGCGCTCGACGTCCAGGGAAACGTCTACCTCTCCTCGGGCGACGGGCCGAATCCACGTATATCAAAACTGTCGCCTTCCGGGCAATTGCTCGCCCAGTTCATCGGCTTCTCTGGCGATTCGGGCGTGCAAGGAGTGGCGGTCGATAGCCAGGGGAACGTCTACGGCGCAGACCAGGGCGCTAACGACGTGGTCAAGTTCTCGGCCGCAGGCAAGGTGTTATCGACCATCGGAGCGTCCCAAATCGGCGAACCCGGCGGGCTGGCTGTGGATTCGCATGACGTGCTGTACGTCGCCGATGAGGCCGGCGCTGCAGTCGAAGTCTTCTCGCCGAGCGGGAAACTGATCCAAACCATCCGCGGGACCTTCGGGAAGACACGCGGCCTTGCCGTCGGTACTCTCGGGCAGCTTTACGTCGTCGACCACGAAAGAGGCCGTGTTCTGACGCTAGATCCGAGCGGAAAGCAGCTGGCGTCCTGGGGGGAAGGCGTGAATGGCATAACCCTCAGCTACCCGATCGATATCTCGCTGGACAGCCTGGGCGACATATTTGTCACCGATCCGGGAGACAACGCGCTCCAAAAGCTCTCTTCAGACGGAAAGCTGCTCGCCAAGTGGCCGGCTCGGGACAAGTACCATCCGATTTCAGTCGCGGCGCTACCGGATGGAAGGACTTTCACGACCGAGGACGCGGACGACGGAAAGTCCGCCAGAGTTGTGGAGCGATCTCCAGCCGGCAGCGAACTCGCTGTTTGGCGATAGAGAGATTGCAATTACGCCCACCACGTCTAGTGTCATGGTGTCCGCGAGTTGCACCGCTAACTGAGGTGGTGGACTTCCTGAAGCCCGTAGACCGGTGTTCGGATCCCTTCCATTCGAGCCTTGAGCTGAAGGGCCAGGTACAAGGAGTAATGTCTCGACTGGTGCAGGTTACCGCCATGAAACCAAAGCGCTTCCTGCTGGGTCGGTTTCCACATGTTCCGCAGCTCGCCTTCCCATGGTCCGGGGTCCTTTGCAGTACCTGACCCGAGACCCCAGCACTTGCCGACTTTCGCGGCAACCTCGGGCGAGATAAGATCGGCAGCCCATCCGTTCATCGAGCCATAACCGGTCGCGTAGACGATGAGGTCGGCCGGCAGCGTCTTGCCGTTACTCAGCACGACTGCGTCCTCGGTCAGTCGGACGACATCCACGCCCGATTCGAGCTTGATGTCACCGTTGGCTACGAGGTCGGATGCGCCGACATCGATGTAGTACCCGGAGCCGCGGCGCAGGTACTTCATGAACAACCCTGAGTTGTCGTCGCCGAAGTCGAGCATGAAGCCTGCATTCTCCAGCCGTGCGTAGAAGTCGGCATCCCGTTCGCGGATCGCGTCGTAGACGGGTATCTGGAACAAGTGCAGGATTCGATAAGGGATCGACGCGAAGGTCATGTCGGCTTTCTGCGTCGTCATTCCGGACGCCACCGCACTCTCCGAGTACAGGGCGCCGAGGGCCATTTCCATTAGAGAGTCGGATCTGGCGACGTGCGTTGAGGACCGTTGCACCATCGTGACGTCGGCGCCGACCTCCCAGAGCGCGGCACAGATGTCGTGAGCAGAGTTGTTCGAGCCGATGACGACCGCCTTCTTTCCACTGTAGGCGTCTGGTCCCGGGTGTTCGGAAGAGTGGTGTTGATCGCCCTTGAAGACGTCCATGCCATCGATCTTGGGTAGGCTTGGTTTGCCGGACATGCCGGTGGCGAGCACAAGCTGCTTCGGTCGCAGCGTCATCTCGACTCCCTCACGCTCGATAACGGCGGTCCACTCCTTGGCTGTCTCGTCGTACGAGGCGCTCTTGCACTCGGTCGAACTCCAGTAGTTGAGCTCCATGACTCTCGTATACATCTCGAGCCAGTCAGCGATCTTGTCCTTCGGTGAGAAGACCGGCCAATTCGGCGGAAAGTCGATGTACGGAAGATGGTCGTACCAGACTGGGTCATGGAGGGTCAGGGACTTGTACCGCTTGCGCCATGAGTCCCCGGCTCGGGGATTGCGATCAACAATGATCGTCGGCACGCCGAGCTGGCGCAGCCTCGCGCCGAGGGCGATCCCTCCTTGCCCGCCGCCAACGACGACCACATACGGCTGGGTTGCATGACCGAGCTCCTCCGCTTCGCGTCGGCGCTGCTCGAGCCAGGTCCGCCGATTCGGGACAGCGCCGTGCTCTATTCGCTTGGGTCGCCGGTCACGCTTCGGCTCCTCATGACCCTTGAGCTCGTTCAGCGTTGTCAACAGTGTCCAGGCCTTGCCGTCTCTGAGTCGAAGATGACCAAGACCGCGTCCGACGGAGGTGTCGAACTTTATCCAGCTCTCGATATCCGCGGCGGCCTCGCCTAACTCCTCGGCAACCGCAAAACCGCTCGGCAACGTCCGGTCAAGCGTCTGGCCGAGCAAGTCGCGGACGCCTTCGATTCCTTCGACGGTGACGATGTTCCAGGTGAAGGCCACCAGATCGCGCCAATAGCAGTCTTCGACGAAGAGAGTGGCGGCGGCATCGACGTCACGCGCCGTGAGCGCCTTCTCGAAATCCGCCAGCCAGCGGGTTACCGCGGTTCTTGTGCCAAAGGTGTCGACCGGTCGATCCGTGATGGTTTCGGTCATCGAGTCACTCCAGTGGCGTTTGGAGGTTCGGTGGTCAGCTCGAGTGCTGCAAGTATCTCACTGGCGGGATACCGCGCCTCGGTCGGCTTCAGCGGGACTTGTCACTCGTCCTCGAGACGGGCCCTTTTGGTCGACGTTTAAGCAACACCCTGGGCGCGGAGTATCTTTCGCCTCGTAGCTGTCACGACCGGGGGAGAAATGACATGGCAGACGAGATCCAGCGTTATCTCGACCGGAGGTTGGTCGAAAACCTAGACCGCCGCGAGTTCCTCCAAATCGGCCTCACAGTGGCCGGGGCCGCCGCATTCGTCGCCTGTGGCGGAAGCACGTCGAGCGGTCCCAGCGGACCCACCGGGCCCGAGTTCAAGCTCGGTGTCGTCCTGCCCTACTCGGGGGTCTACGCCGAGCTCGGCAACAGCATCACCAACGGGATGCGGATGTACTTCGACTCGGTCGGCAACCAGGCGGGCAACCGCAAGATCACGATGATCACCGCCGACGAGCAGGTCCAGCTGGCCGACGCCGTCGCGGCGACCAAGAAGGTGGTCGAACAGGACGGAGTCGACATGGTCGCGGGCTACGTCTCGAGCCCCAACGCCGCCGGTAACCGCAACTACCTCGACGGCCAGAAGATCCCGACGCTGGTCGCCAACGCGGGCGTCAACTCACTCTCTCGCGCCGCCAAGTCGCCATTCATCTATCGCACCTCGTTCAGCAACTGGCAGCCGGCGCATCCGGTAGGCACGTATGTGGCCGAGAAGCTGGGCAAGAAACGAATCCAGCCCATCGTCGGCCCGGACGTGGCGACACCATTTCCCAACAACGGCGACCAGACCCCATTTGTCCAGGCGATCCAGATCGACAAGATCGACGGCATCTATTCCTTTATGTCAGGCACGGATGCGGTGACCTTCCTCAAGAAGGCCTATGAGCTGGGAACGCTGACCAGGCTGGCCCTGGTCTCGGGCGCGGGCTTCTTCGTGGAGCAAGACGTCCTGGCTGCGATCACCGATGCCGCGCCGGCGGGCGCCATCACCGGCCTGCACTGGGCACTGACGCTGCCCAACAAGGAGAACCAGGACTTCATCTCCAAATATTCGAAGAAGTTCAGCGGCCGGCAGGCGGACGTTTTCGCGGTCCAGGGCTTCGACACGGCGCGAGTCATCGTGGATGCGCTCAACGCCGTAAAGGGAAACACCGACAACAAAGATGCGTTCATGAAGGCCATCGCCGGCGTGAGCTTCAAGAGTCCTCGGGGAGATTTCAAATTCGACGCCAACACCAACAACGTGGTCCAGACGATCTACATCCGCAAGACCGTCAAAGATCCCAAGCTGGGCTGGACCAACCAGGTGATCGACCAGTACCCGGGAGTGGCCGACCCCGGCAAGTAACCTTCAGCTCACAATCGCCACCACTCTCCAGCTGATCGTCAACGGGCTGGCTTTCGGCGGCCTCGTGTTCCTGCTGGCTGCCGGCCTCTCGATCATCTTCGGCTTGATGAACGTGCTCAACCTCGCGCACGGGTCCTTCTATATGGTCGGCGCGTACATCGCTTACTCGGTCGTGGTGGCCACCAAGAGCTTCTGGCTTGCGCTGGTGGTGGCGCCGGTGCTGCTTGCGGTCATCGGCGCCGCGCTCGAGCTCGTGTTCTTTCGGCGCGTGTACGGCCGTGGGCACCTCGCGCAGGTGCTGCTGACCTTCGGCTTCACGCTCGTGTTCGTCGACCTGATCCGCTCCCAGTTCGGGCCGACGACGCGCTCCATCCCGCCGCCTTCTGGCCTCGAGGGTGCCGTCCAGGTGCTAGGCGCCACCTTCAGCGCATACAGCCTTTTCGTCCTGGCGGTGGCGACGGTGGTCGGCGCCTTGCTTCTCGTCGGCTGGCGATCTTTGCGGGTCGGGGCCGTGTTGAGGGCGGGTGTCGAGGACAAGGAGATGGCGGGCCTCCTTGGCATCAATCTCCCGAGGGTCTTCACGCTCACTTTTG
>VBGV01000103.1 GCA_005880755.1 Chloroflexota bacterium | reverse complement strand
ACCGCAGCTTGCGCGTCGCGACCCGCGCCTGGTGCACAGCCTCCGGGTCGCGACCGGTCCTGACCAGCGGGTCGTGATGGAGAAGCGCGGCGACCGACTCCGCGACGGCGTTCTTGATCACGTCCTTCGCCCCTGCGTCGGGTGCCAGAGGCTGCGGCGAGACTTCGGGCGGCTCGATCGCCCGCGGACCGAGGGCCCGGATGTGCTTCGGGGTCGGGTCGGGTGCTCCGGCGCCCGCGCCGCGCAGCCGCATCACGAGCGGCGCGATGATGCCCTCCGTACCGTCGGCACCCTCGACGCCGTTGGAGCTCGGTACCTCGACCTCGATCTCGCGGAAGCGCGCGGCGACGCGCCGGCCGTCGCGCACCGAAACCTCGTCGTCCACCACCTCGGCGACACGTGTCCCGGTGGCGTCGACCAGGCGGACGCGGCGCCGCACCGTCGATAGCCGCGCCACCGGCACGAGCTCCGCCTTGCGGACATATGCCCGCACGACCTCGAGCGCCGCTTCGGGTGGTTTGGTCGCGCTGCCCTGGAAGGTGAGCTCGTCGCGCTCCAGCACGACGCCTGGTTTGCCGGGCGTGGATGGCGGCGGGGCCAGCTTCAGCGTCCACCCTTCGCCCGCACGGCGCCGCAGCGAGACTCCCCACCGCGCCAGCCGCAGGTCAGGCGTGTCGTAGTAGACGGTCTCCATGCGGACGGTTTCCGGGGGCGCCACCGCGACACCTTCGATGACACCTGCCAGGTCGGGGAGGTGGAACGCGGGGCCCGCCCCGAGCTTCACCTCGCGTTCAAGCAACGCGATCAGACATGCGGCACGCCGCCCACGCCGTTGCCGTGGGCGCTCTCGAGGGCCAGCTCCTTGAACCGGTTGTGCGAGTTGACTCCTCGGGTGGTCGTGACGTGGCGCCACGCTCCGTCCGGCCCGAGCTCCCACGCCAGCACGTCGTCGGCGAGCGAGACGTCGAGGATCTGCTGCAGCCGTTGGCGCAGCTTCGAATCGGTGACTGGGACGACCGCCTCGACGCGCCGGTCGAGGTTGCGCGGCATGAGGTCTGAAGATCCGAGGTAGTACTCAGGCCTGCCTCCGTTGCCGAAGGAGAAGACCCGGGAGTGCTCGAGGAACTGGCCGACGATCGAGCGAACCCGAATCCTTTCCGAGAGTCCGGGCACGCCCGGACGAAGCGAGCACATGCTGCGGACGAGGAGGTCGATCTGCGCGCCCGACTGCGACGCTGCGTAGAGCGCGTCGATGATCTCCTGGTCGATCAGGTTGTTGACCTTGATGATGATCCGACCCCCGACCACGCCTTCGCGCTCGATGAGCTGCGTGATGCCCGTGCGTAGGTTGGTGGGCGCGACGAGGAGCTTGCGGTAACGGCTCTGCCGGCTGTATCCGGTGAGCAGGTTGAACAGCTCGGTCACGTCGGCGCCTAGGTCGGAGTCCGCTGACAGAAGGCTCACGTCCTCGTACCCCCGTGCGGTGTTGGGGTTGTAGTTGCCCGTCCCGACGTGCAGGTAGTGCTGGATATGTCCGCCCTCTCGCCTGACCACGAGCGTGACCTTGGCGTGCGTCTTCAAACCGAGGAGCCCGTACACGACGTGGACGTTGGCCTCCTCGAGTGCGCGGGCCCAGCCGATGTTGGCTTGCTCGTCGCCGCGAGCCTTGATCTCGACCAGCGCGACGACCTGCTTGCCGCGTTCCGCGGCGCGTATCAGCGCTCGAACGATGGGGCTGGCCGGACCCGACGTCCGGTAGAGCGTCTGCTTGATGGCGAGCACGTCCGGGTCGCCCGCCGCATGGTCGATGAACGCCTCGACCGAGGTCGCAAATGAGTCATATGGGTGATGGGCCAGGATGTCGCCCGCGCGCAGCACCGCGAAGAGGTCCGGAACCTCGGCGGCGATGCCGCGAAGCCGAGGCTGCGTGGTTGGCGTCCACACCTCCTCTTTCAGGTCAGGACGGTCGAGCTGCGCCAGCACCGAGAGGCTGCCCATGTCCAGGAGGCCGTCGATCTGGTAGACGTCCGCCGGCTGCAGCTCGAGCTCGCGCGTGAGCAGGTCGAGCACCTCGGCCGACATGCCCGGGTCGACCTCTAGCCGGACGACGCGCGCGTGACGTCGCCTTCGTCGAAGCTCGGTCTGGATCGCAGCCAGCAGGTCCTCGGCATCGCTGTCGACGTCGTCCAGATCTCCGTCGCGCGTCACCCGGAACGGGTGCTGGGTGACGATCTCCATGCCCGGGAACAAAAGCGGAAGGTGAAGCGCGATCACGTCCTCCAGCGGCACATAGCGCTCGCCCCCCTCAACCGAACCATCGAGCGGGATGAAGCGCGGCAGGACCGGAGGCACCTTGACCCGGGCGAAGCGCTGCTGCTTGCGCTGAGGATCGCGGACCATCACGGCGAGGTTCAGAGACAGGTGCGAGATATACGGGAATGGGTGCCCGGGGTCGACCGCAAGCGGGGTCAGGACCGGGAAGATCTGCTCACGGAAGACCGTGTGCAGCTGCGCCAGCTCCTTCTTGCTGACTTCGTCCTGGCGCACAAGCACAATTCCCGACTGGGCGAGCGCCGGCAAGATCTCGCGGTTGTAGATCGTCGTCTGGCGGTCGATCAGTCCCTCGACGCGCGAGCGGATCGCCTTCAGCTGTTCGAGGGGCGACATGCCGTCCGGCGAGGCAACCGCGACCGCGGCCAGGACCTGCTCCTTCAGACCGGCGACGCGCACCTGGAAGAAGTCATCCAGGTTCTGGCTGAAGATGGCCAGGAAGCGCACCCGTTCGAGGAGCGCGAGCCTGGGATCTTCCGCCATCGCCAGCACCCGCTCATCGAAATCGAGCCTCGACAGCTCGCGGTTGATGTACCTGGGGCTGACCGGCAAAAGAACAGGCGAAGCTTCTGGCTCGGGGTGGGCTCCGATCGCCACGGGACGAACTCTACAGGCTCAATCCGGGGCCTTGGCGATGACCTGTGTAAAGCACCCGAAGGGGTTGCGGCGGGCGATTGCCAGGCTATGTCGCGTAGCCAGGCGGTCGAGAAAAGCACCTGTCGGGGCCGGCGGGCCGGCCCCAGCAGGGAGCAGTGAGCGTCAGGCGCCGAGCGCGGCGACGACGTTCGAGAAAACGTTCTGAATCTGGTTGCCCATGGTCAAAAGAATCACGATGACGACGATCGAAACCAGGACCAGGATCAGGGCGTACTCGACCATGCCTTGGCCTTTCTGGCGGCTCTGCCGGCTGTCCATATGGGTAATCTCCCTCCTTTCTCTCCCTCGAGAGCGTGTTTGAACGGTAACTTGTACAACGCTCGACTTCAGCATTCATTAAGTCAATTGGTCTCAACTGTTTGTAATCCTTTCGATAAGCCCGACTAATATGTCCCGGTGCGAAAACCGGCCTACACGCTCGAGCAGATACGGTCGTTCGTGGCGGTCGCGGAACACGAGCACATCTCGCGGGCGGCGGCCTCCCTCTTCCTGACCCAGGCCGCCGTGACCCAGCAGGTCCGGCACTTCGAGCGCGCCGTCGGGCTGCAGCTCCTGGAGCGCGACGGTCGAAGGGTTCGCCTCACGGATGCGGGACGTTCGCTGGCCGACGCTTGCCGTGCCGCCTTGCGCGCGGTGGAGGTGATGGACGACACCGCGAAGGCGATGAAAGAGCTGGAGGCCGGCTCGCTGCACGTCGGCGCCAGCCCCACCTGCGCGACCTACTACCTGCCGCCCCACCTCGCCGAGTTCACCCGGCGCCACCCGGGCGTCAAGCTGAGCGTCATCGTCGAGCCGTCGGCCGAGCTGAATCGCCAGGTCCTGGCGGGGACGCTCGATTGCGCCATCCTCGAAGGGGCGCCCGACCCGGCGCTGGTTGCCTTCGAGCTGACGCGAGACGAGCTCGTCGTCGTCGCGCATCGCGACCACCCGCTGTCCCAGCTTCGGCGCGTGGCCTCCACCGACCTCGCCGGCCACCTCTACCTGGGACGGGGTCCGGAGTGGTCCGCCGAGCAAACGGTGCGCGAAATGCTCGGGGAGGCGTACGACCGCCTCGAGGTGCTGAGCCTCGGCCACCCGGAGTACGTGCGCGCGGCGGCCATCGCCGGCCTTGGCTTTGCGGCGCTGCCCAAGCGCGCTGTGGCCGCAGACGTCGCAAGCGGCGTGCTGAAACGGTTGCCGATCCCGCCGAGCTTGCGACCGATCACAGCGGTACGTCGCAAGGGTCGCGGAGGTCCGGTCCAGGAGGCGTTCTGGGACTTGTTGACCGGCGGCGCAATGCCCCCATCCGGCAAAATCTCGACCGATGGTCGGAGCGAATCCTGAAGCCGTAATCGAAACACGCGGCCAGCGCCGCGTCGGCGGTCGCCTAGCCGTACGCGCTCGGTTGGCGTATAGCTGGACACATGAAAGGCAAGAAGAAGCGCGACGCGACCGGGCTACCCGAACTTCCTGCGGCAAGGCCTCTTCCACATGAGGCGAATCCGGGCGGCACAGAAGGCGTCGACGCGGCGTGGCCGGGCGGGTCGTCCAACCTCGGCGAGGTCATCAACCCCGAGCCTGAGGGCGACACCACGTACTCGACCAAAGATCTCCCGGCCGACGCCCCGCGCGTCGAGTTCGTCGACGCATTCGTGTGCGACAAGTGCGGGCAGGCGTTTGCCACCGAGGCGCTGCTCAACGTGCACCGGAGGACGGCGCACCGCCCCCGGGCCTGATCACCCCGCCGCCGGTACGCCCTCGATGATCCTGATGTCCCCGAAGACCGGGATGGTCCTGGTCAACGCAAAACCGGCTGCCTCGAACAGCGCGCGGTACTCGGCTTCTGTGCGCTCCTGCCCGCCGAGATTGATCAGCATGTTCATGTCCTGCGTCCTGGCAAACGACGGCTCGTTGCCATGTCCGATCACGAACTCGACGACGAGCAGGCGGCCGCGGGCGGGAATGGCACGGCGGCAAGTGCGGAGGATGGCGACGGAGCGCTCGTCGTCCCAGTCGTGGAGGATGAACTTCACCAGGTAGGCGTCGCCACCCTCGGGGACCGCCTCGAAGAAATCTCCGCCCACCGCCTCGCACCGTTCTGACAGCCCGGCCGCAGCGATGGCCTCGCGCGCGCCCGCCGCTACCGCGGGCTGGTCGAACACGATTCCGCGCAGCTGTGGATGCACCGCCAGGATGCCCAGAGCCAACGCACCACGTCCGCCGCCGACGTCGATGATCGTGCGCACCGACGAAAAGTCGTAAGCGCCGGCGACGGCCCGCGCCACCGGTGTTGTGTTCACGACCATCAGCTGGTCGAAGAGTTGGGCCTCGTCGGGATGCTGCCGCAAGGACTCGAAGAAGCTGGCTCCATGCACGTGGTCGAAAGGTGTCTCGCCAGTCTTCACTGCGTGCAGCAGGTCGCCGGCAGCCTGCCAGGACGCCTGACGCCCGACGAAGAGGACCTGCAAGCGCAGCTCACCCTTTTCTCGCAGGAGGGGAGCGGCCATCGGGGTCAGCTCGAAGCGGCCGTCCTCGGCCTCAGCGAAGATGCCCTCGCCGGCAAGCAGCCGAAGCACTCTGCGGAGCGTGGGGGCGTGGGCGCCCGCCGCCGAGGCAAGGTCGGCAACGCTGCGTGGACCGTCCGCCACCAGGTCGGCGAGCCCCAGCTGGGCGGCGACGTAGATGGCCTGGCTGACCCAAAAGCCGCGAAATAGACGGGTCAATTTTTCCGCCGGTGTGCTGGGCCACGCGCTCATTGGCATTCCTCCACTCAAAGCGGTGATGGTAGTCAATCCGCACCTACGGCCTAGGTGTGGAGCGGTCCTGGGAAGGCTTCCTCGGCGGCTACCGCCAGCCGCTCTTCCTGGCGCCGGATGATGAGCGCCCCGACAACAATCGCGATCACCGCGGCGGCCACGAAAACAATCTCAAACGGCCCGCTCAGCCGTTCGATCTGCCTGCCCAGCAAGTAGGCGCCCCCGCCATAAATCGTGGCCCAGGCGATGCCACCCGCAGCGTTGAAGAAAAGGAACCTGCGCCAGGGCATGCGTGTCGTGCCCGCGAGAAACGCCGCGTACGTGCGAAGGATGGCGGTGAATCGCCCGAAGAACACGACCTCGCCGCCGTAGCGGAGAAACAGGTAGCGAGCGATCTTGATCCTCTTCTCGCTCAGCCGGATGTAGCGACCGTAGCGAATCAGTAACCGATAGCCGCCCCAATGTCCGATGAGGTATCCGAGGTTGTCGCCGAGGATCGCGCCCACAGCTGCGGCAATCACAACCCCGACGATGTTGAGGTTGTGCGTCGCTCCCGCGTACAGGGCCGCCGCGACGAGCGTCGTTTCGCCCGGAAGCGGAATGCCGGTCGACTCCAGGCCGACGATGACGAGGACGGCGAGATAGCCGTACTGCGCAACGAGGTTGGTCAAGGGACGGTCAAGACTACGTTCCCTGTCTTCTGCTCCGTTTCGACGTACCTGGTCGCCTCGACCACGTCCTCCAGCGGGTAGCGCCGGTCGATGACCGGCCGGAACTTCCCGGCCTCGACGAGCCCTTTGAGAAAGAGGACGTCTTGCTTGGTCTGTCGAGGTGGTATCTGGAACACCACCTTCTTGTCTCCGCTCCGCGACGGCCACAGCGCCCTCATGAGATTTCCGAACCCGTCGGTTGGCAGGTAGACACCAGCCGGCTTCAGTGAGGCTCTGCACCGCGGGAACGACAGCTTGCCCACCGCGTCGAAGATGACTTCGTACGTCT
>VBGV01000384.1 GCA_005880755.1 Chloroflexota bacterium | reverse complement strand
CAGCGGCCATTCGCAGTACACGGCCTTACCCGCTACGAGCGCCGCGGTCGCGAGCTCGAGGTGATGGGGCACTTTCACGGTCACGGCGACGACGTCCACGCTCGAGCTGTTCACGAGCTCTTGATGGTTGTCGAACGCGGCAGGCACGCCAAAGAGCCTGCCGGCGGCGTCAGCGATTGGCCCCGATGATGCCGACGCGAATCCTCTTGGCTCGTCCGTTGCTCATCGCCATCAGGACTTGACCGCTCAAGCGACGGTGGCTACTTCAACGGCCTTGATCACTTCGACTTCGAGCGCGAGCTTGACCTCTTCGCCCACGAGGAGGCCGCCGGCCTCGAGCGCGACGTTCCAGGTCAGGCCCCAGTCCTTGCGGTTGATGCTCGTCTGCGCGCTGAAACCCGCGTGCACGCCGCCCGTCGGATCCTTCGCCTGACCTGAGTACACGACGTCCAGCGTGACTGGCCGCGTCACATTCCGGATGGTCAGGTCGCCCGTCATCTTGTAGTGGTCGTGCGCCGCGAGCTCGACGCGGGTGCTCCTGAAAGTGATCGTCGGGAACTGCTCGACGTTCAGGAAGTCGGGTGATTTCAGGTGCGCATCACGGCGCTGGTCGTTGGTGATGAGCGTTTGAGTGTCG
>VBGV01000117.1 GCA_005880755.1 Chloroflexota bacterium | reverse complement strand
GGCCGTGCTGCTGAGCGGATGCCGGACGATGGACTCTCGCTTCTCGGTTTCGGTGGACTCGAAGACGAGTCGCACCCTCCCGTGCTTGGCGCCGGCGCCGCGCAGCCCCAGCTCATCGGCCAGGTCGCCGCACAAAGCGCGCGCGACGAAGAGAAGCGCCTCACGATCCTCGACCGGCTCTCCGAACTGCCGGTGTGCGCTCGTGAAAAGTGGTGGGCGCCACGGTTCGAGCTGATCGGGTTCGAGGCCTCGTGCGAGCAGCACGGCGTGCCGCCCATCGCGTCCGAGCTGGCTTTCGAGCTCGCGCGGACCGATCGCGGCCACAGCGCCGAGCGTGCGCAGGCCGAGCAGGTCGAGTCGCTCACGCTGCTCCGCGTCGAGCGGCAGCTCGCGAGAGGGAAGAGGGGCCAGGAACTCACGCGCGTCAGGGACACGCAACAGCCGGCCCGGTCGCGCGCGCGCAGCCGCGAGGCGAGCCGAGAAAGGACCAGGCGCAAGACCGAGGCGCGGTTCGCGGCCGATCGCCTTCAACAACCGATGCCGCGCGGCGCGTATTGATTGTCCAGGGTTCATCACGCCGCTCAGGTCGAGCCACGCGATGCCTTCATCTCGTACCTCGACTGTGGGCGCGAGGTCGTAGAGCGCGGCCGAGACCAGCTCGCGGATGCGAACCACCGCCTCTTCGTCTGGAAGGACGAAGGTGGCTTGAGGACACAGGTGTTCCGCCTGGCGCAGAGCCATCCCCGCCAGAACCCCAAAGGCTTGCGCATCATCAGACGCCGCGACGACGTGCTCGTCCCATCGCCCGACGATGACCGGTGTCCCGTAAAGGTCAGGCCTCCGCGCGAGCTCGAGATGGGAGATCAGACCGCAGCAGACACGCATGTTTCCATCTCGGTGGCCTGGATTGGTGCTTCTTTGACCGACTGAGCTCCGAGCCGGTAGCAAATCTCGAGCTCGGTCTCGCCGACCGGAGGAGCCACTCGGTTCTTCAAGCACCTGGCCAATGCCCGAAGGCCGATGAGCTGGCCTCGATCCCAGATCCATTCGCTCCTCGAGAACCCGAGGCTGAAGCTCGAGGCATGGGCCAGCGCTCGGCTCGGCGTGTCGACCACGCCCACGATCACCGTCCCCGAGCGATTAGCGCCCGACTCGAGCGGCCCGAGCCAGTGCTCGGGAATCTCCGACATCAATAGAAGAAAGCCGGCGCCTGCTCTCGCGAGCGTGGCCGCCGCCTCGCCGGCGATCTCAGGAGCCGGCGCGCGGACGACGGTCAGCGCGCCTGGCTCAGGGGAGAAGGAAGTCAGGGTCCACGGATCGAATCCGCCGCCGTCGATCACCACCGCGTGCGCGAACGCGCGCGTCGCGCTTGCCAGCAGCGCCAGTGCGAGAGTGAGCTTGCCGCTCGTCCCGCTGCCGGTGAACAGCGCAACGCGGCCGCGCGGCAAGCCACCGATCCCGGTGAGGTGATCGACCGGCGTTCCGCTCAACCATGGTTGTGGGGCGGGCAGCTCGGCCGCCCGGGTCAGCGCCTGGCTGCCAAAGCGGACGCGAATCGAATCGATCGCCACTTGGAGTGTCTGTTCCTGCATCTTTCATTGGGCCTCGGAGAAAGACGCAGGGGGAGGAAGTGGAGGCAACCAAGACTCTATCGAACACTTGTTCGTGAGTCAAGAGGCGGGTTTTTTGCCTCTCCTTATATGTCTACCCAGATAGGTCTAACCAGATATGTCTACCCAGATAGGTCTAACCAGCGCCGCATTGGCGGCCGGGTTCACCCCGGCCGCAACTTTGTCTCTGAGGCCACCACGCGTTGCTTCGAGTGGCTTTTAGAAAAATCCAAACCACATACCGGAAAGAGAGCAGCCTCTGCGGCGAAGCCGCACTGGCGATGAGAGGGAACCATCTGGGTTCCCTCTCATACTCCAAAAAAAGGGCCGAGGCTCCACAGAGCCCCGGCGCGTAACGGACTTACGAAACGATTGAAGAGAAGTGTCTTACTTCTTCTTCGAGGTCTTCTTGGCGGCCTTCTTTGCCGGCTTCTTAGCGGCCTTCTTCTTTGCCATCATGCATTACCTCCTTCTCCAAAAGATATGGACCCGATAGGTTCCATCGGTTTGGCGGGTTCCATGTGGTGGTGAGACGTGGACAGGATCTCTCCTACACGTACCTCCTCTGTAACCCCACGGGTTGCGCCACGGACCCTCATAGATAAGGATTCCGAGACGTTGGCGGTTGTCGAAAATGGTCGCCTTTCTCGCGTCGGGTCCGTTGCCTCTGTGGTGGCAACCACGAGCAGCATCGCCATACAAGGTGTTGTGATACTCGATGAACCCCTCTCACGTCAATGGTTCGAGAATATTTTTTTTCGAGAGGGTTGTGGAAATTTCTGCTGATGTCGCGCCGATGACGACCATCATCGACCTCTGCATCGACCTCTGAGGACTGCGACGATATGCATCATGCGAGTCGTCCTCGGTCATGGCGCATCGGGCAATGCTGCGTCGATGAAACCGTACGTCGTCGGTTTCAAACGACGCGGAATCGATGCCATCGCGGTCGAGCTTCCTCGCGGAGGCGCGGAGAAAGCGGTGCCGGTCTTCATCAAGACGTCGGGTCGAGGACATGAGGTCGTCGGAGGTGGCCAATCGTTCGGCGGCCGGGTCGCGAGCATGGCCGCGGTCGAGGCGGACTTCGGTGGTCTTGTCCTTTTCTCGTATCCGCTGCACCGTCCCGGCTTCCCCGACCAGCTCCGCACGGAGCACTGGCCTCAGATCCGCTGCCCGACCCTCTTCCTGAGCGGCGATCGCGATCCTTTCGCGCGCATCGAGCTCTTGCAAGAGAAGATCAAGCTCATCCCGAATGCCCGGCTCGAGATATTCAAGGGCCAGGGGCACGGACTGCTCGCGGTTCTCGACCAGGCGCTGGACGTCGCGACCGATTTCTTGAGCAAGAACATCAAGTGACCGCCAGCCAGCACATGGTGCAGGCCAACGGCCTTCGCTTCCGGACGATGGTCGACGGGCCCGCGGGCGGTGAGATGGTCATCCTCCTCCACGGGTTCCCCGAAGGCGCCGAGTCGTGGTCGAAGCAGGTCGACGCACTCGCCAAGGCAGGAGCGCTGGCGGTGGCCCCCGACATGCGCGGCTACGGATTGAGCGACGCCCCCGGCCGTGTCGAGGACTACCGCATGAACGAGCTAGTGGAGGATGTCGCCGGGATCATCAAGGCCTTCGGCCGGACGAGCGCCCACGTCGCCGGTCACGACTGGGGCGCTGCGGTTGCCTGGTACTTCGCCTCGATCCATCTCGACATGACCACGACCCTCACGGTCCTCTCAGTCGGACACCCCGCCGCGCTGGCCGACGCGACCGCCCACGACAAAGACCAGCAAGAACGATCACGGTACGTCGCTCTGTTCTTGTCTGAAGGCAAGGCCGAGAGTGTGCTGTCAGAGGAAGACCACCGCCGGCTGCGTGCGATGCTGGGAAGCGCGATACCTTCCGGCGTGGTCGACCACTTCGTCCGCTCTCTGTCAAGACCCGGTCGTCTGACGGCAGGTCTCAACTACTACCGCGCGAACCTCGCGCGCGACCGCGCATGGACAGATCTGCGACGAGATGTCAGCGTCACAGCTCCGACGGTGCTGCTGTGGGGCGACCAGGATCCGGCGCTGGGGCGTTTGCAAGCCGAGGAGACCGCACGACACATGACAGGCGAGTACCGTCTAGAAGTTCTCGAGGGTGCGGGGCACTGGCTCCAGTTCGAGCGTCCGGACGAAGTGAGCCGCTCGCTCGTGGAAGCTGTCTCAAAGTAAGCTGTCAGCGATGTTGCGGCCGGGCGAATCAGAAAGGCGGGGAGGACTCCGCCGCCTGGATGACATTCTGGAGAGCCTCGAACAGCTCAACCTGCATGACAAGACTGAGCTGCCCGACCACGTCGCCGAGGCGCTCGTGCTGCTTGGCATCGAGCAGCCGCATGCGGTCTCCATCCCACAGCTGATCGAAAAAGTGTGGGCGATGCAGCAGCCGTACCTGATCACGATCGTTGTCGAGCGCAGGCGGCGCCGCCGGCGCAAGCTGTCGACCGAATCGACGCTGCCCGACCAAGCTCACTGAAACAAATCCCCACGAACTCAGAGGCGGGGCCGTGAGTTCGCGGGGGCCCCTGAACAGCCGCGAGTGGCTCCAGGTTTTCTCCCGCATCGGTCAACGCGTGCGCCAGGCGGTGCTGCCGCTGGCCGGCACCGAGGCCGGTCGCATGCCGCTCAGCGTCGGCGCCGGCGGCGACACGACAATCGAGCTCGACCGGGCCGCCGAGGCTGTGGTCTTGGGCGAGCTCGCCGCGCTTGTCGAACGCGGCGAGAAGTTCTCCGTGCTTTCCGAGGAAGCCGGCCCGCGCGACTTCGGCGCCGACTTCCCGCTGGTCCTGGTCGACCCGGTCGATGGGAGTCTCAACGCCAAGCAAGGCGTGCCGCTCTTCGGGCTCATGCTGGCGGTGCTCGACGGACCGACCCTCGACGACGCGTTCGCCGGGCTCGTGTTGAACCTCAACACTGGCGAGGAGTGGACCGCCATCCGCAAGCAAGGCGCGCGTCGCGGGGGAAAGCCCTTCAGGCCGATGCAGCGGTCAGACCGCGGACGCATCGAGCTGCTCGGCCTCGAGAGCACGCCTCGCTCGCTCAAGGTGGCCCAGCCCCTCGTGGAGCGCGCCGGCAAGATACGCATACTGGGTTCGATGGCGCTGTCGATCGCGCTGACGAGCGCGGGCGGATTCGACGTCTTCTGCGCGCCCCTTCCCATGAGGGTCTTCGACATGGCGGCGAGCCTCCTGCTGCTCGGCGAGGCGGGCGGAGTGGCGACCACGCTGCAGGGTGAGCCGCTCGGCCCGCTGCGCTGCGACCTCGCGACCCGGTCGACGCTTCTCTGTGCACCGACTCGTGAGCTGCACGCGGAGGCACTTCGGCTACTCGGCAGCCGCCCGTGAACCTCGATCCGGTCCGCACCGTCTTCGTCATCCTCAGCTTCGAAGGGCCAGATGTGTACAGCCAGGCCGGTGGCCTGGGCGTCCGGGTGAAGGGGCTCACCCGGGGGCTCGCCCGAATGGGCTACACGACATACCTCTATTTCTGTGGCGACCCCGACCTCCCGGGGGAGGAGGAAGTCGAGGACGGCCGCCTGCACCTGCGGCGGTGGTGCCAGTGGATTTCCGCCCAGCACCGCGGCGGGGTCTACGACGGTGAGGAGGGCAAGATCCGCGACTGGAACCACAGTCTGCCGTCGAGCCTGATCGAGAATGTGATCGAGCCGGCAGTCAAGGCCGGCCAGTACGTGGTCATCTTGGGCGAGGAGTGGCATACCTCGTGGTCGATGAGGCTCATTTCCGACGCCCTGTACTACCGTGGGATCCGCGACCGCGTCGTCATGCTCTGGAACGCCAACAACACCTACGGGTTCGATCGGATCGAGTGGGCGGCCCTCAACCTGGCATCGACCGTGACGACGGTCAGCCGCTACATGAAGTTCCGGATG
>VBGV01000116.1 GCA_005880755.1 Chloroflexota bacterium | reverse complement strand
GCGCGGCCGCGCTGGTCGGGAGGGAAGAGGTCGCCGATGACCGTGAAGACGGTGGCGAACAGCACGCCGCCGAACACGCCCTGGACGCCGCGAAAGACGATCAGCTGCGTCATGTCCTGGGACAGGCCGCACAGCGCCGAGGCGGCGACAAAGCCGATCATGCCCGCGAGCAGGAACGGCTTGCGGCCGAACAGGTCGCCGAGCTTGCCGGCGATCGGCGTCATGGTGGTCGAGGTCACGAGGTAGGCGGTGGTCACCCACGCCAGGCGGTCGAGGCCGTTGAGGTCCGCGACGATGCGCGGGATGGCCGTGCCGACGATCGTCTGGTCGAGCGCGGCCAGGAGGAGGGCGAGCATCGTCCCGGCCGTGGCCAGGATGACCCTCTGCCTGGAGAGCCCGTGAGTTATCGCTTCAGTCATTTCCCGAGCTCCTTCCTGGCGTTCTCCACCAGCAGCAGGCACAGGTGTCGAAGCTGCGCCAGGTCTTCCTTGGACAGTCCCTCGACCAGAGTGAACTGGTGCTCGAGACCCTCTTTCCATATACCGTCGATCTGCTTGCGTCCTTCCTCGGTCAGCCGCGCCCTCACCGACCGGCGGTCCGCGGCGTCGGGGACGCGCTCAACCAGCCCGTCGCGCTCCAGGTGGTCGACCAGCCCCGTGATGTTGCGCGGCGTCGAGTCGAGGTCGCTCGCCAGCTCACCCAGCGGCATGTCGCCGCAACGGTGGAGGCGGAACAGCACGCCCATGCGACCCTCGCTCAGCCCGTGCTGCTCCGCCCAGCGCTCCTGGAGGAGATGGAGGGACCGGCCGGCGAAACGCACCGCGGACAGGGCTTCCACGCCGCTCATGTCGACCTTCAGCGGCGCAAACAGCTCGCGGAACCGCTTCAGGTAGAGGCGGCCGTCCTCGTCGTGGCCGAGCTCGAAGCTCTTCAAATCATCAGTCTTCATCTTGTAGGACTTCATTATTACTAGATACAGGGTCTCGGTGCAAGTTATTCTCGGCGGCGCATTGATCGTCGACGCCCACCTCGACATCGGCTGGAACGCGATCGCCCACGGTCGAGGCTTTCTTCAGCCGCCGGCGCCCGAATATCTCGTCAGCCGGTCATCCCTGGTGGCGGCCGAGGTGGGGTTGGTCTTCGCCACCCTTTACACCGCGCCCGCCCGGGCCGGCCGCGCGATGCGCACCCGGTTCGTCTACGAGAACGCCCATGAGGCCAACGTCATGGCCACCGCGCAAGTCAACTACTACCGCTCGTGCGGGCTGGAGCTCATCGGCGATCGCGCCGCACTGGCCGCGTACGCCAAAGGCTGGAAGAAGGGCAGGCTCGCCGCGATCCTCCTCATGGAGGGCGCCGACCCCATCGAGACCCCAGCCCAGCTGGGCGCCTGGACGGAGCGCGGCGTGCGGATCATCGGCCCCGCATGGGGCCGGACGCGCTACAGCGGGGGCACGGGCTCGCCGGGCGGGTTGACCGAGCTCGGCCGGCAGCTGCTCAAGGCGATGCGGCGCAAGCACGTGATCCTCGACCTGAGCCACATGGCCGACCAGGCGGTGGCGGACGCATTCGCGCTGTGGCGCGGACCGATCATCGCCTCGCACAGCAATGCCCGGGCACTGGTGCCGGGCGACCGCCAGGTCACCGACGAGACGGTGGCCGAGATCGCGCGGCGAGGCGGCATCGTCGGGGTGAGCTTCTACGGCAAGCACCTGCGCGCGTCGGGTCGCCCGACGTTGGCCGACGTGGTGAAGCACGTCGTCCACCACGCGCGCGCCGCGGGCGGGCCGGAGCATGTCGGCATCGGATCGGACCTGGATGGTGGATTTGACGCCCGTCAAGCGCCCATCCACGACCTGGCCGCGTTGAAAGAGCTGCCGGCCCGCCTGCGCCTGCACTTCAACCGAGCGCAGGTAGAAGGAATCATGGGCGGCAACTGGCTGAGGTTTCTGGAAAGAAGTCTCCCCTCTCCCCTTCAGGGGAGCAATCAGAAGGCGCGCATAGCGCGTCCATAACGGGCTCTGCCCGCAGGGTCAGCGTGAGGGGCGCGACTAGATCGACTCGGCGACCTGCTTCGCCGTCATGAAGGCGAAGCCCATCCCATGCCCGGTGAACCCTGCACAGATGTACAGGTTCGGCATGCCCCCCAGCGGGCCTTCCATTGGCAGCCCTGACTCGGTGAAACCCATCGTCCCCGCCCACCGATGCGTTACGTCCGCCTTCACGCCGAGGTCCCGCGCGGCGCGATCGAGGTGCTCCTGTATCTCACCCGTCGGCTCGTCGTCGTAAGTCTTCTCCGTCTCGAGCGACGTGTCGCGCCACCCGCCGACCAGCACCTCGCCACTTGGCAGCTGGCGCCAGTACCGATAGCCGAAATTCGAGTACACCGGCATCTCGGTGATGCGCGACGACTCCGGGGCAGTGGCGATCATCTGCGCGCGCGTCGGCTGGATCTTCACCGATGGCACCAGCTGTGGCGTGTACGCATTGGTGGCGAGGATGACGGCGCCGGCCTCGCACGAGTCCTCGCCGGCTACGACCAGGACATCGCTGCGCCGCGGCCCCAGCGCCGTGACGTTCACACCCTCACGAATCGTGCCCGGCCGGGCCTGGCGCGCCAGCGCCGCGACCATCGCCGCCGGGTCGACCTCGCCGTCACGCGGATTGACGAGCCGCGTACCGTCCCAGCGGGCCTCGAAACCATCCTCGGTGAGCAGGTGCTCCGACTCGATCAGCAGCGCCCGTTCTGAATCGTCGGCGGGAAGGATCGCGGTCCCCAACCGCCGGTGTCCCACGTCCTGGCCCCGCGCCGCCTCGATCATCCGGTCGTGGTTCTCGTTGGTGACGTCCCATATCTCGCGAGCGCGAGAGCGTCCATAGGTGTGCACCGCCTCGGCGTAGCTCGACGCCACCCCCGCCAAAAGAAACCCCGCGTTGCGGCCGCTCGCGCCCCACGCGATGTGATGGCGCTCAACCAACACAGCTTCGATCCGGCGAGTGGACAGGTGCCAGAGCAAGCTCACCCCGGCGATGCCGCCCCCGATCACCACCACGTCGGCCTTCTCCGGCAGGCGGCCCGGGTATTTCTCCGGCGGTGGTGCCCAGAACGGCGTGCTCACGACTCCCAATAGAATCAGATGGCAAGTGGATTTCGAGAGCTATGACGTCCTGGTCGTCGGCGGGGGGCTCGCCGGCATCAGGGCAGCGATAGCTGCCGTCGAGACCAATCCGCGGGTCAAGGTCGGGATGGTCTCCAAGGTCTACCCGATGCGCAGCCACACCGTCTCCGCCGAAGGCGGTGCTGCGGCTGCGCTCAGACCAGAGGACTCTTACGAGAACCACGCCTTCGACACCGTGAAGGGCTCCGACTACCTGGCCGACCAGGATGTCGTCGAGGCCTTTGTCAGAGAGGCGCCGATCGAGCTCATCCAGATGGAGCACTGGGGCTGCCCGTGGAGCCGCGACCCGGACGGCAAGATCTCGGCCCGCCCGTTCGGCGGCATGACCACCTGGCGCACGTGCTTCGCCGCGGACAAGACCGGTTTCCACATGCTGCACGCCGTCTTCCAGACCTCGCTCAAGTACCCGCAGATCACGCGCCACGACGAGGCGTTCGTCACCAAGCTGCTGGTCGAGGACAGCCGCTGTGTGGGCGTCGTCGCGCTGGACATGAAGACAGGCCGGTTCGACGCCATCACGGCGAAGTCCGTGATCCTGGCCACCGGTGGGCTCGGCCGCACCTATGCCTTCACCACCAACGGCAACATCTGCACAGGCGACGGGATGTCGCTCGCCTACCGCGCGGGTGTCGGGCTGAAGGACATGGAGATGGTGCAGTTCCATCCGACGGGTCTCCCGTTCACCGGCATCCTCATCACCGAGGCCGTGAGGGGCGAGGGCGGATACCTGCTCAACAACGAGGGCGAGCGATTCCTGAAGCGCTACGTGCCGAACAAGATGGAGCTGGGTCCCCGCGACATCATTTCGCGCGCGATGATGACCGAGTTCGAAGAGGGCCGCGGATTCGAGGGCCCGCACGGCAAGTACCTGCACCTCGACGTGCGCCACCTCGGGGAGAAGGTGATCGACCGCAAGCTGCCGTTCATGCGCGAGCTGGGCCGTGAGTTCGTCGGCATCGACATCGTCAAGGAGCCCATTCCGGTCCGCCCTGTGCAGCACTACATGATGGGCGGCATCGACGCGGACATCTCCGGTGCGACGCCGATGGCCGGCCTGTACGCCGCCGGCGAGTGTGCGAACGTCGGCCTCAACGGCGCGAACCGCCTGGGCTCGAACTCCCTGTCCGAATGCCTGGTTTTCGGGGCCGCGGCCGGCCGCGCCGCCGCCGACTACTCAAGCGCAGCCAAGCCGGTGACCGCGAACCCCGTCGACGCCATCCTGTGGGACGAGGCGCGGCGCGTCGAGGTCGCCTACCTCGAGAAGAAGGGCGGCAGCGAGCGCATCGGCGCGATTCGAGAGGAGATGCAGCACGAGATGGACGCAGGCGCCGGCGTATTTCGCACCAAGGAAGGACTGCAGAAGCTCATCGAGCGGCTCGGCGGCCTGCGCGAACGCTTCGGGAGAATCAAGATCGAAGACACGAGCAAGACATTCAACACCGAGCTGACGTCGGCGATGGAGCTGGACTTCATGCTCGAGATCTCGCAGACCATCGCGGTCTCGGCGCTCGCCCGCGAGGAGTCACGCGGCGCGCACGCCCGGCGCGATTTCCCACAGCGCAACGACGAGAAATACCTCAAGCACTCGTTGGTGTTCAGTCGCGACGCCGCCAAGCCGCGTCTCGAGTACCGCGACGTGCACATCGAGAACTTCAAGCCGCAGGCGAGGACGTACTGAGATGGCCGACAAGAGGATCACGATCCAGACCACCCGGTACGACCCGGACAAGGACGAGAAGCCGCGGCTGCAGTCCTATGAAATTCCGTTCTACGACGACAGCATGGTCGTGCTCGACGCGCTGAACTACATCAAGTCCAACGTCGACGGAAGCCTCAGCTATCGGTGGTCGTGCCGGATGGGCATTTGCGGCAGCTGCGGGATGATGGTCAACGGCACACCCAAGCTCAGCTGCAGCGCCTTCGTGCGCGATTACTGGCCGCGGCCGATCCTCGTCGAGCCGCTCAACAACTTTCCAGTCATCCGTGACCTGGTCATCGACATGGACGACTTCATGCACAAGCTGAAGTCCATCAAACCGTGGATCATCCGCAAGCAGGAAATCCCCCTGGGCGCGGGCGAGCACCGTCAGACCAACGAGCAGATCGACGACTTCAGGCAGTTCAGCGAGTGCATCAATTGCATGCTCTGTTACGCGGCGTGCCCTGTCTACGGTCTTAACAACGAATTCCTGGGTCCCGCAGCGATCGCCCTGGCGCGACGCTACAACCTGGACTCGCGAGACCAGGGACTGAAGCAACGACTGCCGGTGATCGCCGACAACGAGGGCGTCTGGGAGTGCAGCTTCGTCGGCGAGTGCTCGGTCGTGTGCCCGAAAGGCGTCGATCCGGCGAAGGCGATCCAGCAGTCCAAGCTCGATACGACCATGCGCTTTGTGCTCCCGTACGGAAACCGCGATTGACCACCGATGCGGTAGTCCCCTCTCCCCCCATGGGAGAGGGTCAGGGTGAGGGGCGTGGAAAGAAGTACGAGTGGCGCATGCCTGCCAACTGGTGGACGCGCAACCGCCACTACTTCCTCTATATCGTCCGCGA
>VBGV01000115.1 GCA_005880755.1 Chloroflexota bacterium | reverse complement strand
CGCCTCGCCTGCTCCTCCCCGACCGTAACCGGTCGACACCGGAAGCCCGATCACCGAGAGATCGATCAATCCCGCGACCAACCCGGGCAGCACCCCATCCATGCCCGCCGCGACGACCATCACGTCGGCGCCCCACTCGAGCATCGCGGCGAGCGGTCCGACGAATCGGTGCAAGCCGGCGACCCCGAGGTCGGATTCCATCCGGACCTCCAGGCCGCACGCCTCGATCACCATGCGAGCTTCGTCCGCGACCGCGACGTCAGACGTACCCGCAGTCAGGATGCCGACCCTGGCCGCCACCGCTTCAGGTGAAAATCCCTTCCGCAAGGCACGCGCGGACGAGTGGTAGCGCACCAGGTCCATACCGGCCCCGGATGCGGCATCCGTCAGCGCCGACGCATGCTCGTCGGTCATGCGGCTGACGAGTCCTTGTCCCTGGCGTTCGGCCATCGCGATCACAAGGCGCGCCGCCTCGCGCGGCGACTTGCCGGGGGCGAGCACGACCTCGGGAATCCCGCGGCGCAGGTAGCGGCCGAGGTCGAGCCTCGCGCGACCGCTGAGCTCACCGAGCTCCAGCTGCCTGAGCTCCGCCACCGCTTCGTCTTCGCTGATCTCACCGGCGATGAGCCGGCGCAGCACGTCCCTCACAGGCCGAGCAAGACCTCTCGCATCCGCTGCCAGTGCGTGCCTGCCCAGTAGATGCGGCCGCAGTCGGGGCACTCGGAGTAACGCGACTGCGTCCGCCGGACGTATGGCGGCACTCGCTCCGCAACCATCGCGGGCACTCGCGATTCGAGCTCGGAGTTGCATTCGATGCACCGGGTCAGCGCTTCCTGGAGCTCCAGCCCAAGCTCGGCGAACACCTGGCGCAGCTGCCTGGTGACGTCGTCGTCGCGGATCAGGATCGCACGCACCACGCCGGTCTGGATCACCCGCCGCTTGGTCAGGTCCCGATCGCGGGTGAGAAGCACCCGGTTTTCCGCCGCGGCTTCGCGCACGAGCTCCGAATCATCGATGCGCGCGTGGTACGACGCGTCATAGCCCAGAGCGCGCAGCCACCGCGCGAGCCGGCCGACGTTGCAGTCGGCCAGGAAACGAGGTCTCACGCAAGCAATCTTAGAATCGGTCCGTGGCGACCCCCGACAAGTTGATCGAGTTGATGGCCAGGCTCAAGTCGGAGGCGAGCGGCTGCTACTCGTGGTCGAACGGCCCCGGTGACCGCTACGCCGCTCACAACCACAGCTACGAGAAGGTCCTTTACTGCGTCGACGGGTCGATCACCTTCGTGCTCGAAAGCGAGGGACGCAGCGTGGAATTGAAGTCGGGAGACCGCATGGTGCTGCCCGCGGGAACCATGCATTCGGCGATCGTCGGGGGATCCGGATGCACATGCATCGAGGGCCACCGCTAAGAAATTCTGACTTGAGCCGCGGGGCGTAATATGGGCCGCGATGGGCATCATCGAGTTCATTCGCGACCGCGCGAGGTTTTACAACTGCCCCGTCTGCGGGCGCAGCTTGAAGGGCTGCGACGTGCAGGTCCTCAGCCACGAGGACGAGAGTTTTCGGCTCCAGGTCACGTGCGCTCAGTGCCAGGTGACGTTCATCGTCGTGCTCGCGATCGCCGGCGGCGCGATGGAGGAGATCGAAAACGCCACGCCAGAGCCGGTGGGCGCGCCGGTGCTGGAGGTGGAACCCATCAGCATCGACGAGATCCTCGACCTTCATCTCTACCTCAAGAGCTTCCAGGGCACGCTCACAGAGCTGATCCAGCAGCCGGATCCCAGCCGCGGCTGACCCGGCCGAGGCTCCTGGCCGGGGAGACCGGATCTATCTCGACGACGCCGGGTCGGCGCCTGTCCTGCCCGAGGTGCGCGAGGGGCTGCGCGACGTGCCCGATGGCAACCCGTCGAGCCCCCACTCCGAAGGCCGGGCCTCACGTGCGGCGCTCGATCGTGCGCGCGATGTCGCCGCCGCGGCGCTCGGCGTGCGGCGCACCGAGGTCACCTTCGTCGCATCCGGCACGGAGGCAGTCAACCTGGCGCTGTTCGGCGCGGGCGCCCGACTGCCGAACAGCGGACGCATGGTGACGTGGGCCGCCGAACATCAATCGGTGCTCGCCGCGGTGCGCCGCATGCAAGACATGGGGCGCGAAATTGTCATCGCGCCGGTCGATGCCACGGCCACAGTGGATGTCGATGCGATCACCGCGGGCACTGCTCTCGTCTCCGTCGGATTGGCCAACAACGAGGTTGGCACGATGCAGCCGGTGGCCGACATAATCGCGAGGGCGCACGACGTTGGCGCGCTGGTGCACGTCGACGCCTGCGCCGGGCCGCGTTGGATCCCGATTCCCGACGGCGCCGACCTGATTTCGATCAGCGGCCACAAGCTGGGCGCCGGACGCGGAGGGTTGCTGTTCGTGCGCGACGGAGTCCGAATCGACCCGCGTCTCTACGGCGGTCCGCAAGAGTGGGGCCGCCGCGCGGGACACGAAGACGTCCAGTCGGCGACCGCGGTGGCGACTGCGCTGAACGCTGGCGGCCGCGATCGCGCCTCCCGTACCCAGGCGGCCAAGGTCCAGGCCGAGGCTCTCCGAGCGGCGTTGCTGGAGCTGGGCGGAGCGCCGACGGGCGGGAAGGAGCGCCTTCCCAATTTCGCGACGTGCACGTTTCCCGATCGGCGCGGCGAAGACATGCTCCTCGCGCTCGACCTCGCGGGCGTCGCCGCATCCAGCGGGTCGGCCTGCGCGTCGGGCTCGCTCGACCCCTCGCACGTCCTGCTCGCGATGGGTTTGAGCCTCGAGGCGGCGCTGGGCAGCCTGCGCCTGACCACCGGGTACCCGACCACCGACGCAGAGATCGCCCGCGCGATCGAGATCCTGCGCAGCGTGTTGAGCCGCGCTCCATCGCATGCCTAGCGTCGAGGAGGAGCTCGCCGCTCGGCTCGCGCGGGGAGAGGAGGTGGTGCTCGCGACCGTGATCAAGCTCGATGGCGAGCCGCCGTCGCAAGCCGGCGCCAAGCTTCTGATGACGCGGACCGCCTCGCTGGCGGGGACGCTCGGGTGCAGCGAGTTCGACTCCGCCGCGGTGGCGGATGCCGCGTCGATCGCCACCGCAGGCGCCCCGCAGGTCCGAACCTACCGTCATGACCTGGGCTCGATCGAGGTCTACGTCGAGCCCTACGCGACAGCGCCGACGCTCGTCGTCTTCGCCGCGACTCCCGTCGCGCAAGCGTTGGTGAGATGGGCGCCCGAAGTCGGCTTTCGCAGTGTCCTCGTTGCAAGGCTCGCCGACCTCCCGGCCGCGGGCGCTGGCGAGCTGTACGTCGTGCACACGAACCACGACGCGGAAGACCTCGTTCAGGCGCTGGAAGCGATCCTTCCGCGCAACCCGAAGTTCATCGGCCTGGTCGGCAGCCGGCGGCACACCGGCCACCATCTCGAGGCCCTGCGCGCCAAAGGCGTCCCGGAAGAGGTCATCCGGCGCATCCAGAGCCCGGTCGGCCTGGACCTGGGTGCGCGGACGCCGGCCGAGATCGCACTGTCCATCCTCGCCGGCCTCGTTGCTGTCCGGCGGGGCGGCGCCGCAGGGTGGAAATCAACTAACGGTTAACTCGAACTGAGTTCGAACGGCCCAACCGCATAATCAGGGGCCGTGTCGATCGGGACGGGGACGAAGCTGGGCCAGTACGAGGTCCAGGACTTCATCGGCCAGGGGGCGATGGGGGTGGTCTACCGCGCCTATCACGCCGAGCTGGAGCGCACCGGGGCGGTCAAGGTGATGCAGGCGATCACACCCGACGCCGACACCGTCGCCCGGTTCCGGCACGAGGCGCAGGCGATCGCCAAGATGCGGCATCCCAACATCGTCGACGTGTACGACTTCGGCGAGTTCCAGGGGACGCCGTACATGATCGTCGAGTACGTCCCCGGCGGCAGCCTGGCCGCCAAGATGAACCACGGCACGCTCGACCAGGCCAGCGCCATCCGGTACCTGCGTGGGATCGGGGCCGGTCTCGACTACGCGCACGGACATGGCGTCGTGCACCGCGACGTCAAGCCGGCGAACGTGCTGCTCACGGCGGAGGACGCCCCGGTGCTGGCCGACTTCGGGCTGGCCAAGCTGCTCCAGGGTTCGTCCCTCAAGTCCATGACCGGCGTCACCACCGGAACGCCCGCGTACATGGCGCCGGAACAGGTGACAGGCGGCAAGGTCGGGCCGGCGTCCGACCGCTACTCCCTGGCCACGATCGCGTACGAGATGCTCACCGGCGTCATCCCCTTCGACGGCGAGGCCTTGATGGAGCTTCTCTACGCCCAGGTCCACCGCGAGCCACCCTCACCGAGCTCGCGCAACCCCTCGCTCGGCCCGCAGGTCGACGAGGTGATCAAGCGGGGGCTGGCCAAGGACCCGGCCACGCGATGGGAGTCGTCCTCGGCGTTCGTGGATGCACTGGCCGCCGCACTCCGTTCCCCCGCGACGTCGCCACCCCTCGTGGCCAAGACGATGGTCATGGCTCCGGCCCTTGCCTCGACGGTGCCGATCGCGAGCGCGGCTGTCGCCGAGCGGGTCGCCGCACCGGCCCAGCCGACGACGGTCGCGGTGGCCTATCCATCGCCCTTAGGTCCCGGCTCTGCGCCACCTGCCAATCGTTTGCGACGAGTGCGCCGGCGCCTGGTGATTGGAATCGCGGCCGTGGTCGCGCTCCTGCTTCTGCTCGGGCTGTGCCAGGCTGCGCTTGCCTCGACGACGCTTGCGGTGAACCCGAATCGGGTCGCGCCTGGTGGCACCGTGACGGTCACCGCGACGCACGTGCCCGCCAACCAGGTCGGCGAGATCCAGCTGTGGAGCGTCGTGCACACCTACCCCTTCACCGCCAACGCGAACGGTGAGGTGTCGCTGGAGCTGACGGTGCCTCGAGACATCGCCCTTGGCGATCACGTGGTGAAGATCTGCTGGCAGAACTCTTGCCACAAGCAGGCGCCGCTTCGCGTGGTCTCGGGGGTGGCGCAGGCATCACCTACACCGGTCGCGAATACGTCACCCGGCGCCACGCCCAGCACCGGGTCTACGCCGCGACCCAGCTTAACTCCAACCGCCGGGGCAACTCCAACCTCGGGCTCGACCCCTCATCCGACGTCGACCCCCACCTCGACGGCCACAGCTACGCCGACGTCAGTTCCAGGACCGACCCCGAGCCCAACCCCGACTCAGAACCCGTGCCCAGGGAATACGAGCACGCCGGCGCTGGCGCCTTCATCGCAATCCATCCTCCTCAGTGGAGGGAGTGCAAGCATCTCCGGGTCCAACTTCACGCCGAACAGCAACGTAACCCTGAGCTACTACGCTCCGAAAGGATCGTCCACGCCCTACAAGACGTGGTCGGTCAAGACCTCGTGCACGGGTGCGTTTCCGACGCAGACTTTTGCCACCAAGCCGACTTTGGTGCCCCGCAGCGACAATGTGATGGCCTGCGACATCGCCAAGCCCTGTGTCACGGCGACGATCAATATCGTCCTTTAGAAGACTTCGGCCGCGACCAGGTCGTCCAGGGTTTCCCGCCGGCGCATCACGCGTGCCTCCCCGTCGCGCAGCATCAGAACCTCGGGCCGCGGCATCCCGTTGTAGTTGCTCGCCATCGCCAGGCAGTACGCGCCGGCCGCCGGCACCGCGATCACGTCCCCCGGCTGGAGCGGCGGCATCGCGATGTCCGTGATCAGGATGTCCGTCGACTCGCAGTATTTGCCGGCGATCGTCACCTTGCCGTCAGTCGCGTGGTCCGGGTCGGAGGCGAGGAACGCCTCATAGCGCGCGCCGTAAAGCTTGGGGCGGATGTTGTCGCCCATGCCGCCGTCCACCGCGACATACCGACGAACGCCAGGAATGTCCTTGATCGAACCCACCGTGTAGAGCGCCATCCCGGCCGGGCCGGCGATCGATCG
>VBGV01000114.1 GCA_005880755.1 Chloroflexota bacterium | reverse complement strand
ATGCGCCCAACCGTATATGAGAGCTTCGGGCTTGCCGTCGCTAAGAGTCTCGATGGCGGCTGCCACTCTCATGTGCCGGTTGGCCCGCTCGGTCGCCGGAAGGTCCTCGTAGAGCACCTCCCGCAGCAGCCCATGAGCAAAGCGGTAGGTCACCAGGTCCAACTGCTGAACCAGGCCGAGTGATATCGCCTCATCGAGGCTGTCAAGGACCTTTCCCACCTCCAAACCGGTGATGGCCGAAAGCAGATTTACGTCGAACTCGCGCCCGACCACAGCCGCGATGCGGAGTACATCGAGTGCCGCCTCGCTTGCTCCCGCGAACCGCTTGCGCGTGATGTCGACCAGGCTCATCGTCAGCCGACCACGCAACGCATCGGCCTGCATCGACGCGGCCACCTCGACCAGGTAGAGCGGATTGCCGTCGGAGTGCTCACGCACCCGCCGAACCAGATTCGCGTCGCGGTCAGGGCCGACCAGCTGCAGCAGGAGCGACTCTGTGTCCGCTGCATCCAATCCCTCGAGCGCCACACGGCTTACCGCCCGCTCGCGCAGCAGCGCAGGCAGGTACTCAGCGAGTGGGCCGCCCTCACCTCCGGATGGCGGGCGATACGTTCCCAGAAGCAAGACACGAGAGCCGGGGAGCTCGGATGTCATCACCTGAAGGAGCCGTAAAGAGCCGGCATCCGCCCAGTGCAAATCGTCGAGGACGATCAGCAACCCGTGCGGCTCTGCCGCCCTGCGCAGGGCCGCGCCGACAGCTTCGAAAAAGCGGAAACGCGCGGTGTCGGACTCGCCGAAGGCGGGTACTTCCGCCTGTCGGCCTGCGTCGCCGAGCCTGCGCAGCGCCTGCGTCCAGGGCCAGAAAGGAGGCGCCCCCGCTGCTTCGATGGCCGGGCCCCAGACAGCGGGCATCTCCATCCATGCCGCGGCTTTGGCCAGCTCCTCGGCCAGGCTCGTCTTGCCGATGCCGGCCTCTCCGCTGACCAGGACAGCGCCGCCCTTGCCTGCACGCGCCCTCACGAGGGCGTCCTTCAGCCGTGCCAGCTCCCTTTGCCGCCCGACGAAGAATGGAACCATCGGCCACCGCAGCCTACCGCATGCCCTTCATCGCTCGGTTGCAAATTGAGTACCTCAATGAGTGGTTTCCCGCATGTCCTGCCCCCCATCGAGCCTCAGCGTGGTCGCCATCGCTTCGGCTCAGATTCAGGTGGAGAAGGTCATGGAAACGGCAGTCGCCGGCCATCGGGGCAGCGTGGTGGCCCTGGTCGGAAGCATCGTCAACCTGGTTACGCGACTACGAGCTCGACGGGTAATTGACAGGAGTCTCGCCCTGCTCATGTCTGCGGCGTTACTTACGCTTGGGGCTGCCGCCGTCCATTTCGCCGTCGCGCACGAGCACCTTGCCGAATACATGCCCTATGGCGTGTTCTTCATCGGTCTAGGAATCGTTCAGGTTGGACTGGCGGCCGCAATCGTGGTGGTGCCGTCTCGACGATTGTTTGCAATCGCAGCTGCGGGCACGGGCATGGTGATGGGCATCTGGCTTCTATCCCGCACCGTCGGCATGCCGATCGGGCCGATCCCCTGGAGCCCGGAGCCGGCCGGCTTCACCGACGTCGTCACGACTTTGCTGGAGGGGATCGCCGTGATCCAGTTTCTGCGCCTTTTCCGGCGGCCGGGGCGTCCGCGACATCGAAGTCGAATCCGCGTGGCGCTCACGATGGTCCCAGTAGTCCTTTTCGCCCCGGTCGCGACCTACCTGGGCGTGGGTGCTGCCTTGGCACCGATGCCCGCCGCATACAACGCAGCCCCGGCCATTCCAGGCCAAGCTTCGACTTCGGTGGTCGACCTGACCGCAAAGCCAGGATCGGAGCCAGTCAAGAAATTCACGCTTACAGCGGCCATCCGAAACATCGGTGGTCACGAAGCGTGGACTTTCAACGGGACCGTCCCAGGACCGGAGCTCCGCGTCAAGACGGGCGACCGGGTCATAGTGACGCTCGTCAACCATCTGCCCGGCGCGACCTCCATTCACTGGCACGGAATCATCGTTCCAAATGCCATGGACGGCGTCGCCGGCATCACCCAAGACGCCGTGAAGCCGGGCGGGACGTTCACATACGAATTCGTCGCCAACGAGGCGGGCACCTACTGGTACCACTCGCACCAGGACACGAGCCACCAGATCGCCGACGGCCTGATTGGATCCATCGTGGTCGAGCCCAAAGACGAGCACGCTGCGATCGGACGCGACTACAGCCTCCTCGTACACACTCAGCCAGGCGGCGATGCGATCGCGGTCAACGGCGCCCCCAACCTTCGCCTGGATGCGACGCCCGGCGATACCGTTCGCCTCCGGATCATCAACGCGGTCGTCCCGGGCTTCGACGGCGCACCGCTGACGCCGGTGCTGGTCGGCGCTCCATACGTCGTCGGGGCGCTCGACGGACACGACCTCAATGCGCCGCAGCAACTGGGCCCGGAACGCCTACAACTTGGGATGGGCCAGCGCGCGGACCTGGTCTTCACGATGCCCGACAAGGGTGCGGTACGACTCGTCGGATTGAAGGGAAACGCCATGTTCCCCTGGAGCGCACCCCCGACCGCAAGCGTGACGATCGGCGATGGGCCAACTCCTGTTGTCAACGCCTCATCGCTGCCCACCTTCGAGCTGACGCGCTACGGCCTGCCCGCGGCGGACCCTGTCGCTGACGCCGGGCACTACGACGTGACCCGGGACATCGTTCTCGGCGGGGGGCCGACGTTCCGGAACGGCAGCTTCGACTTCAGCGACACGTTCGATGGGATGGCATCGCCATTCGTGCCCCCGATCCGCGTTCGCGAGGGGCAACTGGTCCGCCTCCACATTGTCAACAACAGCCCGAAGTTCCACCCGATCCACATCCACGGCCATGTCTTCTCGGTCCTGGCCAAGAACGGACACCGCCTGACTGGCGCTCCTGTCCACGTAGACACGGTGTTGGTCGCACCGGGCGAGACGTGGGATGTCGCCTTCAAAGCCGACAACCCTGGGATCTGGATGCTCCACTGCCATGTCCTTGCGCACGCCTCGGCGGGCATGAGCATGACGATCAACTACGACGGCATCTACACGCCATTCACGATGGGCACCCAATCCGGGAACATCCCGGAATGAGCAACTGGCGGCGGACGGCTGGGATCCTCTGGGTCGTCTCGGCTCTAGTCGCCGCCGGAATATCGCTCATCTTCAGGGTCGATCCGGCTCAGGTGGTCGTAACAATCGCAGCGAGCGCGGTCGCTGCGGTTCTGGGTCTCTGGATGATCGCGCGCCCGAGCACCAGGACGGTGCCGCTGTCGTACGTCGTTGGCTTGGCCTGGCTGGCCCTCTACGCGGCGCTCACTGTCCAGCAATCTGGTGAGCTCGTGGCGTGGACTACCGACCTCTTCCTCGCGCTCATCGGCGTTGGCGCCGCGCTCGCCGCGTACCGCGGAAGGCGTGAGGCCGTCTCGCGGCGGTCGTAGCGAACTGACCGCCCGAGCTCTCGTCGACACTGACGCGTTCACGTCAGCATGCGAGGGCCTCGCGTTGCGGCTGCCCCCATCAACCTCAGCTCGGTGCAAAGGTCGGGGGAGGCCTTTAGTAACCGTCCGTTTCCGGGAATGTGTGATCCGGCTGCGGACGCCGCGTGAAGCCACGCGCGAAATAGCTGAAGTCACCGGCCGATCAGTTCGGCTTTCTAGGCATGGTTCTCGCGACTGACCAGCCGGCATCGAGCACGACTCGCACGTTCCTCGGCTGGCAGCCGGTTCGGCCAGGGCTCATCGCGGATATGGGGTCGGGTCACTACTTCGCGCCGGTACGTGAAGCGCAGGCGCGTTAGATTCGACCCGACTCCGGGGGATCGTTTCGCATGCGCCGCTCTGTCTCAGACCCGTGCTCGGGCCGAGTCGGTCGCCGGCGAGACAAGCTCTTCAGAGTTGCTTGGAATCGCGGTGGAGTGGTCGCAGACGAGACCGCCGATGAGGCGAGCGCTCGACGCTGGGCCAACCTCAACGCCGCACTTGACCTCATCGAGGCTACGATGGGCGATCGATGAGCGCCAAGACCGTCTCCGACGGAGTGGCACATGCAGTTCCGGCCGATCTGAGGCGTGTCCTGATTGCCAACCCAAAGGTTCTGGCGACGTGGGAAGACCTCACCCCTCTTGCCCGCAATGAGTGGATCTGTTGGGTGCTCTGGCCGAAGAAAGCCGAAACGAGAAGCCAGCACATCGAGAGAGTGCGCACCGAGCTTTTGGAGGGGAAGCGGCGGCCGTGTTGTTGGCTTGGCTGCATTCACCGCAAGGACAAGGAACTGAGCTCTTCGGTCCGCTGGGTGCTAAGCAGCCGCAGCAAAGGGTCGGCATGAGCGACGCAGCCGCGTCCCAACAGATAGATGACATCGTGCGCAGGATGGCCGGATGGAGGGGTGAGAGGTTGAGCCAACTGCGGGCTCTCATCAGGGGCGCCGACCCGGGCGTAATCGAAGAGGTGAAGTGGAAGAAGCCCTCCCGCCCCGAGGGGGTGCCCGTTTGGTCCCACGACGGCATCGTCTGCATAGGCGAGGCCCTCAAGAACGCGGTGAGGCTGACGTTTCCAAAGGGTGCCCAGCTGAAGGATCCGAAGGGCCTCTTCAACACGCGTCTGGACAGCAAGATGGTACGTGCCATCGATTTCCATTAGCGCGATGCCATCAACGCGTCGGCGTTGAAGGCACTCATTCTCGAAGGTGTCCGTCTCAATCGAAGCTGAGATCGGCGACGTTCGGCCACCTCCTACGGGTGGATTAGGGGCTTCGTAAGAGACGGCCACGGGGCACAGCGGGGCACAGATTCCCGGCACCAGGCAGCCTCTACGGGGACACGGACGGACACCCAGGAGCGGCGGTTTGAGTTCAGGCGGATCTCTCCGGAGCCAGCGGTAGACACGGGACACTCCACCAGGACGGTTCGGGACCGTGAGGCCCCGGGTTCAATCCCGGGCCCCCGACCAAATTCGAGTTCAAAATCAGCAATTTCGGACCTCGGCTATGGCGACCGACCTACAGCCATTTCACAATTTCCTGTGGAACCCATTGCAACCGTGGCTGCAGCAGTGATTGTTGTCCGCGGATCTGAACTCGATCTCCTTATGGCGCTTCGGTCTCGTAGCGATACAGGTCAGGCGTCCCACAACATTTAGCAAAAGAGCTGCTTCTTGACTTTTATCTGCATACAGATAAACTCGCCAAGTAGTTCACTACTTAACCACTTTGAGGTGACGGCGATGTCTGAGATGGTCCTCGATCAGAAGTCGGCTTCCGCCCTCGCTCGGGAGCTCGGCAAGTCCTTCTCAGGCGAGGTCTTGGTTGCCGGCGGGCCTGGTTATCACGATGCCCGGACAATCTGGAACGCGATGGTCGACAAGAAGCCCCTCGTCATCGCTCGCTGCGCGACCACCGAGGACGTGGTCGCTTCCGTAAACCTGGCACGCCAGCACGGCCTCCAGGTTTCAGTCCGGTGCGGCGGGCACGGCGTCACCGGCAAGGCCCTCGCCGATGGCGGCCTCACGATCGACCTCACCTGCATGCGAGGCGTCCAGATCAACCCTGACAACAACACTGCAACGGTCGGAGGCGGATGCCTCCTCGGCGACGTCGACGCCGCGACCGCGCAGCACGGGATGATCGTGCCCGCCGGCATCGTCTCCGAAACCGGCGTCGGCGGCCTCGCGCTCGGCGGTGGCATCGGCTGGTTCTCGCGCAAGCATGCCCTCACGTGCGACAACTTCCTT
>VBGV01000113.1 GCA_005880755.1 Chloroflexota bacterium | reverse complement strand
CCGAGCTCGGCGGCGAAGCGAATGCCTCGCAGCATGCGCAGGGGATCGTCGGCAAACGTGCGTATGGGATCAGCCGGCGTGCGCAGGGTCCCGGCCTCCAGGTCGCGCCGCCCGCCGAGCCGGTCGTGGATCCCGCCCTCAAGGTCCATCAGCAGGGTGTTGATCGTGAAGTCGCGGCGTCGAAGGTCCTCTTCGAGGGTGGCGGGGCGCACGTCCGGCTTGCGCGAGTCGGGCGCGTACGACTCTGCGCGCGCGGTGACGAACTCGACCAGGTGGCCGGGCAGCGTCACCTGCGCCGTGCCGTAGCGCTCGAACGTCACCGGCGGCGGCGCGCCGGCAACCTCGGCGAAGCGACGGGCGAGCGCGAGCCCGTCACCGCCCTCGACCACCACGTCGGGGTTGGGATGCGGGCGCTCGAGGAGCACGTCGCGGACGTATCCGCCGACGATCCATGCCTTGACCCGGAGGTCGGACGCCGCCTGCTTCAGCAGGCGCAGCAGCTCCTGGTCGTTGACGTCCGCTACTGGTTGATCCGAGCCCATTCCACGGCTCCCACCTGCCCTGCGCGATCTCCCAGTCGGGCACGGCGCAGGCGGGGCCGGCGGGCGGGCTTGATGAAGGGCGAGGAGCGCAGGGTCTCGAGCATCGTCGGCTGGACGAGCGCCCACGAGCGAGAGACGCCGCCGCCGATCACGAACATCTCAGGATCGATCACGTTGGTGAGGCTGATCAACGCGATGCCCATGTAACGCGCGGCCCGCTCCACGACCATCCGGGCGTGACGGTCGCCACGAGCGGCCTCGGCGAAAAGCTCGGCCGCGGGATGGCCCGTCTCGCGAGCAAGGGCCGTGCCGCTCACGAATGCCTCGAGGCAGCCGCGCTGGCCGCAGTTGTCCAGGGGTCCGTTGGGGTCGATGATCATGTGGCCGACCTCGCCCGCGGTCCCGTGCCCGCCACGGTGCAGCTTGCCGTCGATGATCAGCCCGCCACCCACGCCGGTCGACCATGTGATGTAGACCATGTTTCGCGTGCCACGACCGGCGCCGTGGTGGAACTCGCCCAGACCCGCCATGTCGGCGTCGTTGGCCAGCTGGACCTTGGCGCCCGTGGCGCGGCCCAGCATCGCCGCGAGGGGCACGTTTTGCCAGGGCAGGTTGGGCGGGTTGACAAGGACGCCGCGCTTGACGTCGATCGGTCCGGGGGCGGCGATCGTGATGCTGCGGACCTTCTCGCGGCCGCGGTGCCGGTCGATCTCCGACGAGGCCCAATCGACCAAGCCCTGCGGCGTGCCCAGGAGGGAGGTCTTGGTTTTGATGCTGGCGACCAGCCTGCCGTCGGAGCGCGCCAGCGCGACGCGCACCTGGGTCCCGCCTAGGTCGATTCCGGCCAGCATGGCTTAGTGGACTGTAGCGGTCGGAGGGCCGAGCAGATCGGACACCATCCCACCACCACTCCGAGGTAGCGCCATTCGGGCTCAGTTGGTCGCATCCCGGGACATCGATAGCGCCATTCGGGCTCACTTGGTCGTGCTTAACCACCGGTGCCGAATCTAGGAGGCGATGAACCTACCAGGCGAGAAGATCGCGGCAGGCGACCTTCCGCTGTACTGATAACCCGAACATAGGTGGTTCGAGTCCACCGCGGGCCACCATGTACCTGATCTCAAACAGACCACATAATGCCGAAACGCGTTATGCGTAGCGCTCCGCGTCGTCATTCCCATAACTGTCTGGAGACGACGCTCGTTTACGCATAGAACATGCAGCGCGTGGGCAACACCGCTCTCTTGGTCTTGGGAATGGTCGTGATGGCTTGTTGCGTCGTGGCGCCCACCGCTAGAACCTCCCCAGCGCTCAGCCCGACGGCAACCCAGGGCTCCGAGCTGACCCCGATCCCCCAGCCCGAGCCGACGCCCTCGACCTCTCAGCCGCCGGAGCCAGCGCCGACACCGGATGTGGCGTCTGTGAAGTGTTCAGGCGGACCGGGGGCGACCATGACGATCGTATCCGGTCAGTTCATTTACGACGTAGCGGACCCGATCAATCCACGCCTGGTCTGTCGCGGCGCCAACACCTACGTCCGCTTGCTTGACGGCAATGCCATCGCATACACGACAGTTGCAGCGGATCACCTCGTAATCGTTCGACGTGACCTGACCACCGGAGCCGAGTCCCGAATCGCCGATTTGCGAGCAGCTTCGCCACCTTACTCGGCAAGTTGGACATCTGACGGGTCATTGGAGGTCTACGCGACTTACGGTGCGGCTGATGTCAACCTGAGGGTCCCAGTGCAGGTACACCTTTGGTCAAATGGCGCGGATCACGTCCTGTACACGACCGACGGTCCGATAGGAGGCGGGGTTGAGGGCCGCTGGGGCGCTCTGCCGATCGTAAAGTTCAGCCCGGATCACGCGTACATCGCGATATTTGACTCTACCTTCGCCCTCTACGGGTCTAACGTAAGGATTTTCTCGGTCGCAGACCGGCTCCAAACGTTTGTGAATGGAACGGCCGCCTCCGGGGGGACTTGGGTTGCCAACGACCACTTCGCATGGGCGACCGTCTCAGGGTCATTGATGCAGTGGACGCCGACCGGAGGCGCTAAGTTGCTTCGGTCCGAGCACTGGTACGGTCCAACCAGCTCGTCTGACGGGCTTTGGCTAGCCGGCACGCTCCTGACGGAAACCTACACGGAACCAACCGGCTATTCCACCAAGCCGAGCGTAGTGATCGCTCGTGCCGGAGGCGGGCAGACATTCACAACGGGTCTTGGCAGCGGCCCCGAATTCGTGACCTCGACGGTGGTGTGGTATGCAGAAGAACGGCTGCAGCCTGAGATGTTGCCCTTCAGCGCCACTTGGCCAAACGGCACCATTCACGCTTTCAACGTCACGAACGGAAGTGATCAGATAGTCAACTTCCGCGTCGGGGAAGAACCAAAGGTTGGCAACGGCAATACCGTCTGCTGCACAACCCGCGGCTGACGCGACCCGACCAACTCGGTGCCGCAGGAGCGGCGATAGGGAACATGAGCGACTCTGCCGGCCAGCGGACACAATAATCGGCTGGTCGTTGGTTCGATCAAAAGGGGGCCCAATTGTTCCGGACTCATCTCGAGCCTACTTGGGGCGAAGGCTCAGGTTGATCTCGTGGGCCATTGATACAGCCCCAGAAAGTCGCGGCAGCGGATACCACATAAAACCTGCTGCAGCGCTCCCTGCTCCTGAGATCAGATGAGGGTTAGGCGCAGCGCTCAGGCCCCCTTACCGCGGAGGTACGTGGTTCGAGTCCACGGCGGCCCACCTCAATTCGACGGGCCTTCCATAACGCGAACCGGGGGTGTGGGGAAGCTGGAACGGAGGGCCATGGCGCAGCATGCCGTCCATGCGTGACCGGCGAGATCTACTCGAATCTGCCGATTAGGAGGCGTTGATCAGATTTCGGAAATGCCGCGACAGCCGCCGGGTCGGCCCGGCTTAGGTCTATCGGTCCGCCCACAAACCTCGATCCGATTCGCGTGACGGAAACTCAGGGCTCCACTGATCAGAATAGTGTACAATTTAGCCCGTGGCTAAGATCCTACCTTTTACCGAGGCACGCACCCACTTGACCGAACTCCTCGACGAGATAGAGCGCGTCCATGAGCATGTCGTAATCACGCGAAACGGCCGGCCCTCGGCAGTAGTCATGTCGCAAGCCGAGTACGAATCGCTGATTGAGACGCTGGAGATTCTCGGCGATGCCCAGCTTATGGCGGATCTGGCGGCAAGCGACGAGGATGTGGCAGCAGGTCGTGTGATTCCGTGGGGAAAGGTCAAGCGCGAGCTTGGGCTTGCCTGAGCTTGTATTCACGCGCGGCGCCCACGAGGACATACGGCAACTACGAGAACCCCTCAGAGCTGCGGTCGGCAACACACTTGAAGCGCTTGCCGTCGAGCCTCGCCGGGTCGGAGTGCCGTTACTAGGTCGGCTCCGAGGCCGCTGGTCTGCACGCGTAGGCAACTACAGGATCGTTTACACGATCGAAGGCTCGTCCGAACATGAGCGCGTGGTCGTGAGAGCTGTGCGGCACAGGTCGATCGCATATGGGCGGCGCCGGCGGCGCCCATGACGGAGTACAGGACCCGATCGCGACGTATTGGCGCCCGAGCTCTCGGCGCATCACGGCGACTTTCACCTTCGCGACCTGACCAATGGATTTCTATACAGGTTGAACTGGTCGAAGGCCGTGGCGAGCGCTGCTGGCCGCGCCCCGGTCGCATCTTTGCAGCAGCCACTCGTCATTCATTCGCCCAACTGGCCACGGCGATTGACGACGCATTCGCGAGGTGGGACAGGTCACACCTGCATGAATTCACACTGGGCGACGGGACTCGTGTCGGGGCTGTGGATCCCGAGTTAGACGTCGACGATTCCATGGTTGACGAGCAAAACCTGAGCCTCGCCCGCCTCAATCCCGGGGAGCAGTTCGTCTATGTCTTCGACGTCGGTGACGACTGGGCCCATTTATGCACGGTCGGCGGTTCACCGATCGATCCAGTTGAAACTGTTGGCCTGGTTCCCGATAGACCGTTCGCGTATTTCGGCTGGGGCGCAATCCCAGATCAGTACGGAAGGGCATGGAGCGCTGACGATGGCGACACTCGGCTGCCGCCGGACCCGGGGCTGGGAGACCTACCAGCGCTCCGACCGGACTGGGGACCTGGGAGGCGGAGTTAGGAAGTCGGAAGTCGTCGCTGGTCGCAGAGTCAGAGCGTGATCGGCTCTCCGACAATCGCGATATCGCGGTTGTAGGGCGGACGATCCGGATCGGTTGGGCCGCCAACGACACGAACTCGCCAAGTCAGATGACCGACGCCCGAGTACAGTGCGCTTCATCCTCGTCTGACGGGGTTGGAGGAAACGCCATGTCAGCTCAAGCGAAAGATGTGGTGCGCCATTACCTGGAGGCGGCGTTCGTACGACATGAGGTCGACCAGCTCGCTCCTCTTGTCAGCCATGAGGGCCTCATCAAAGCCGCCCAGGGGTTTGTCGCAGCCTTCCCGGACATCAACATGACTTTCGAGCACACCGTTGCCGAAGGCGATTGGGTGGCAGTAGGCGTGAGTGCGACTGGAACCCACAAGGGCACCTTCCAGGGTCACGCGCCGACAGGCAACCGCTGGGAGTCAAGGGCAACCGCCTGGTACAAGGTCAGCGACGGCAGAATCTCGGACTCCTGGATCGTCTGGGACTGGCTGCCCATCATGAGAGCGGTCGGTGCCGTGGGCGAGGAGATCAAGGCACACCCTTAGCCTCGGCTGGTATCAGCTCCGAGCCGTAAAGCGGGTCGGCGGCAGACGGAGGCTGATCGGCCGCCCTGCCATCGTGAGCGGGTTCGCGAGTCGGGATAACGCCATTCGGGCTCAAGTGGCTGCATCCCTAGCGATGGATCACGCCATCCGGGCCCATTTGTCTTGTTACCAGTGAGCTCGTCCAGGTCTAGGAGGCGAGCAGTTGCTGGCCGCGCAGCGCGGCGAGGATCTCGATCGGTGCCCGGGCCCGGTTGAAGGTGTAGAAATGCAGGCCCGGCACGCCGGCTTCGAGCAGCTCCGCGCACTGCGCGATGCAGTGCCGCACGCCGAGGGCGCGGATGGCGTCGTCGTCGGGAGCTGCGTCGATCGCGGACTGCAAGGCCGGCGGCACGGTGGCGCCCGACATCGCGGTCATGACGGCGAGCGAACGCCGGCTCGGCACGGGCATCAGCCCGGGCACGATCGGGACCTTGATGCCCGCCGCGCGAGCTCGCGCCACGAGGTCGAAGTAGAAGCGGTTGTCGAAGAAGAGCTGCGTGATGAGGAAGTCCGCGCCGGAGTCGACCTTCAGCTGCATGTATCGAAACTCGTGTTCGAGGTCGGGGCTCTCCGGATGCTTCTCGGTGCTGCACGCGGCGCCGATGCCGAACCGGTATCCGCTGCCGCGGACCAGCGTGATCAGGTCACTGGCGTGGACGAGCTTGGGATCGGCCGGAACGAAGGGCTCGCCCGACACAGGCGGATCACCGCGCAGTGCGAGCACGTTGGCGACGCCCTCGCGCTCCATCCAGTTGAGGATCTGGCGCGTGCGGTCGGCGGTGTTGGCGCAAGTGAGGTGCGCCATCGCCTCGATGTGGTAATGCCGCTTGATCCGCGTGACGAGCTCGAGGGTCTTCTCG
>VBGV01000032.1 GCA_005880755.1 Chloroflexota bacterium | reverse complement strand
CATCGGCGACACGATTCGGGTCTCGCTCGCCACCTCAGACCCGCGAGAAGAAGTTCGTGTCGCGCACGAGATCCTCAAGACTCTCGCGTTCCGCAAGGAGAGCCCGACGCTCATCGCTTGCCCGACATGCGGGCGGCTCGAGTACGACATGGTTCCCACCGTCAAAGCGGTCGAGGCCTACATCGCGAAGCTCAAGGTGCCGATCACGGTCGCGGTGATGGGGTGCGTGGTGAACGGGCCCGCCGAGGCGCGACACGCGGACATCGGCGTCACGGGCGGCCGCGGCAAGGGCGTGATTTTTAAGAAAGGTAGCCTTTACAAGACCGTGCCCCAGGAGGAGCTGCTCCCAGTGTTGCTGGCCGAGATCGACGCGATTGCGGCCGAGCACGCCCTCCCGGCCTAGCCCTGCACCGATGAAACAGGAAACCGAAGAACAGCAGGACTTCGTGAAAGACCTCACCAAGATGTCCGACGACTTCGACCGCTGGTACACGGACGTCGTCCGCAAAGCCGAGCTGGCGGACTGGTCGGGCATCCGCGGGATGATGGTCGTCCGCGCTTACGGCTGGGCGATGTGGGAGGCGCTCATGCGCGCCTTCGACGACATGATCAAGGAGAGCGGCCACGAGAACTGGGCCTTCCCGCTGCTCATCCCTCGCGAGTACCTGATGAAGGAAGCGGAGCACGTCGAGGGCTTCGCGCCGGAGGTGGCCTGGGTCACCAAGGCGGGGGGCGGCATGGAAGAGCTCGAAGAGCCGCTGGCCGTCCGGCCGACGTCGGAATCGATCATCGGTCCGCTGATCAAGCGCTACATCCAGAGCCACCGCGACCTGCCCAAGCTGACCAACCAGTGGAACAGCGTCGTGCGCTGGGAGATGCGGTCCCGCCTCTTCCTGCGCAGCAGGGAGTTCTGGTGGCAGGAAGGCCACACATTCCACGCCTCGGCGAAGGAGGCGATGGACGAGGCGCAGCTCATCCTCGGCTATTACCGCGCGATCGCCGAAGACTGGCTCGCGGTTCCGGTGCTGAGCGGCAAGAAGTCCCCCGCGGAAACATTTCCGGGCGCGGTGCACACGCTCACCGTCGAAGGCTTGATGAAGGATGGGCTCGCGCTCCAGATGGGGACGTCGCACTACTTCGGACAGAACTTCGCTCGCGCCTATGACATCTCGTTCTCGAACAAGGCGAACGAGCGGGAACTCTGCTACTCCACGTCGTGGGGCATGAGCACCCGCCTGGTCGGCGCGCTCGTGATGGCGCACGGCGACGATTCGGGCTTGATCGTGCCGCCCAAAGTGGCGCCCACCCAGGTGATCGTGGTGCCGATTTTTCGGGACGACGCCGGCCGCGCCAAGGTCGAGCGCTTCATCGAGACGTGGGCGCCCGAGCTCAAAGCCGCGGGCGTCCGATATCGCGTCGACTGGCGCGACGAGCGCCCGGGCGACAAGTACGCGCACTGGGAGCTGAAGGGCGTGCCGATCCGCCTCAACGTCGGCGGGCGCGACGCCGACGCGGGCCAGGTCGAGATGGTGGACCGGCTTTCCCGCGAACGGGTCAGCTTGCCCGTCTCAGGAATCGGCAAGCGTTTGAGCGCGGAGCTCGATTCGTTCCAGAAGAAGCTGTTCGAACGCGCGCAGAAGTTTCAGCGCGAGAACACTCATGAGCTGCGCACGCTGGACGAGGTCGTGGCTCACTTCCGCGAGCGCGGCGGCTTTGTGTGGACGGATTGGTGCGGCGATGGGGAGGAGGAAGCCCGGATCAAAGCGGAATCGGGCGGCGTGACGATCCGCACCATCGACGAGGACGCGAAACCGATAGGCAAATGCTTCGTCTGCGGCAAGCCGGCGAAGTTCCGGGTCGCGCTAGCCAAGGCGTACTAAGGCCGTCGACTGTCCCGGATAGTCCGGACTATCCGGGGGTTGCTTCGGACGTCAAGTCGCTTCGTCCGGACTAACCGGAAATTTCGCCAGGGCGGTCCGAGCGTGGCGCACCTGGGTAACGACTGATCCGGGGGCACGAAGGTCGGCGAATGTGAAGCGAAGAAGGTGGTATCCGGCGTTGACGAGAGCATTCTGCCGGCGTAGGTCGGAAACCAGCCGCTCCTTGTGGTTCTCGCCGTCGTACTCCATGGCCAACCTCCGGTCGGGGTAGTAGAGATCCACACGCCCGATGAAGTTACCTGCCGGGTCGTGAAGCTCGGCCTGGACGGAGGGACGTGGAAGCCGTGCTCTGACCAGCTCCATTCGTAGACGCGTCTCCATCGGTGACTCGGATCGCGGATCTGCCAGCCGGACAGCGCGCCGCAGCCTCTTGATTCCTTTTGCTCCAGCGTGACTTTCTACATGACGCGCGAGGTTCGACAGCTTGACCAGTCCTGCCCGGACGGCCATGTCGACCGCAACGACTGATTCGACCGGATCCCGCCGGCTCGCCAGGTCACAGACGGTCCGCATTGCGGAAGTCGTGCGAAAGCCTTGCCTCACGATCACATCTGACTCAGGGAGCTCGGCTCGTCTCAGTCGCACTCCAGCTCGAGCTCGAACCGGCACCTCACGTCCAATGGTCACCTCGATGGGATCGCACCAAGCCACATCGAGGCCCAAAAACCAGGCCGCTGTGGAACCCGAGAACGCGTAACTCGCCGGCACGCGCTGCGCAACAGCCTCGAGCTTCAACAGCGCATCTTGCGGGAGGCCCATCCAGGCGTATTGGCCGCGACTCAAACGCGCCCAGCTCCTTGTCTGCAAATCGTCCCACCGCAATCCGACTCGCCTGGCATCGGCGACGGTGAATGGACCACCTCGCAACGCCGGCTGAGGTGAGGGCTTGACGGCCATACCTTCGAGCATCGCGCCCTCGACGGTCGGCGACAATCGAGCCTGTTAAGCCCTGGCCCACCATCGGATAGTCCGGACAAAGCAACCAGGGCGCAGCGGCAACCCCCGGATAGTCCGGACTATCCGGGAAGCTATGCGGTCGGGTTTTCGAACGCTCCGATCTTCGGCGCGTCGGGATGCATGGACTTCTGCGGCACGAGCGTCAGCGTCCCGCCCCCGACTGCGTCCAGCACCGCCTCCGCGACGTCCGGGTGGAAGTGCGTCCCTGCCCCGGCTCGAACCTGCTCCACCGCCACCTCCAGCGGCATCCCCCGCCGGTAGGGCCGGTCCGACGTCATCGCGTCGATCGCGTCTGCCGCACTCACGATCCACGCAAACATCGGCAGCTCGTCGCCTTTCTTGCGGTCCGGGTACCCCTTCCCGTCGAACCGCTCGTGATGCGACCGCACGATGACCAGCTCGTCGGTCAACATGCGGAGCCCGCTCAAGATGTTGAACCCGACGACCGTGTGACTCTTCATCTTCTCGAACTCCGCCTCGGTCAGCTTGCCTGCCTTCTGCAACACGACATCCGGCACGCCGATCTTGCCGATGTCGTGCAGGCGCCCACCCCGTTCCAACCGTACCCACGCGCCCTGGTCGTCCGGCGAGTAGTGCATCTGCCGCGCGATCATCAACGCGTATTTGGTGACGCGCTCGGAGTGACCGGCCGTGTACGGGTCGCGTGCGTCGACCGCGTTCGCCAGCGCCTCGAGCGAGGCCAGGATGACCTCCTCGCGATCCTTGAACAATCGCGCATTGTCGATCGCGACGGCCGCCTGCGCGGCGAGCTCGGTGACCAGGTTGCGGTGGTCGTCGGTGAAGGCATGGCCGACCTGGTAGTTGGCGAGGAAGACGACGCCCAGCGGCTTGCCGCGCAGCGTGACAGGCACGCACAGAACGGCGCGCGGGTTCAGCGGGCTGTCCGCCTTCGACTCGTGCTCCATCGCCTCCATCACCGAGTCGCCCGTCTCCATGACGCGCCGGCAGATCTCACCGCCAAGTCCAAGCGCGAGCTTCTCGGCCGTCTGATGATCGGTGCCGAATCCACCTTTCAGGATCAACCCGGCCCCGTCCTCGAGGGCGAGACATCCGATCTGGGCCGACGACGCTTTGGCCGCGCCCGCGAGCACCTGCTGCAGCACCTGGTTCAGATCGAGTGTCGAAGTGGCCGCCTGCAGGGCCTCCTGCAGGTTGCGCAGCTCCCAGATGCTTCGCTCGTTCTTCTCGTACAGCTCCGCGTTGCGCACCGCAACCACGCCCTGGTTGCCCAGCGTGGCCAGCACGCGCTGGTCGTCCGCGGTCCACTCGCGCGGCTTGGTGTCGAAGACGGAGAGCGTTCCCCAGAGACGGCCGTCCTCGAGCATCGGTGTGCAGATCGCGGCCTGGATGCCGAAGGTCTGCAAGTCGGGAGGTGATTGGAGCTCGCTCTCGGCACGGAAATCAGCCACGGCGGTGGCGCGAAGGCTCAGCATCACCGCTCCGACGATGCCCTGTCCGTTCTGGAACTCCATGCCGTCGACCTCGCCTGGCAGACCGACCGACATGATCACCGCCTGCCGGCCGTCGGGGGTGCTGCGTGTCAGCAGGCCGGCCGACCCCACGGTCACCCGTACCGCCGTCTCGAGCGTCTTCTGCTCCAGCACGCGAGGTCCCTGCGTCACCGTGGTGAGGGCTTGCGATACCTCGCCCAGCGCGTCAAGCGCGGTGTCGAGGCGCGAGGCCTGCCCGGTCACCACCTGGAGGATGCGCGAGTTCTCCACGGCCACGCCGGCCATCGAGCCCAGCTCGTCAAGCGCGGCAATGTCGTTCTGAGTGAAGCTCGACGTCCCGCGCCGGCCCAGGCAAAGCGCGCCGATGACGCCCGTCTTGCCCCGGATCGGCGTCAGCGCCTCGTTGACCGTGACTGCGTGCGTCTCGAGCCGCAGCCCGCTGAATGTGCGCTGGTCCTCGGTCACCGCGTTACGCAAAACCGTCTCCCCGTTACGGACTCTGAGGAGAGGCTCGTCGACCGGCTCGTCCGGTTGGAAGAGGACGGCCTGCCCGGCGTCGTACCGGATCACTTCCTTGCCCCGCTCGAGCACCACCTCGAGCGCCTCCTGCATCGTCTTGCCCGATGCCTCTTTCACCAGCTCGTTCATCACCGAGTAGCGCGCCGACTCCTTTTGGGATAGAGCCACCGCATGCGCGCTCGCGAGCTGTGAGCCAGCCCGGATCGTCAAGGTGGTCGCGAGGCGCCGGTCATCCTCGCTGAACCTGGCCCGGTGGCTGCCCAGAAGGATGAAACCGCCGACCCGGTCGCCGATCGGCAAGGGCACCGCGACCACGTCCACGATTCGAACGTCCGCGGGCAGGTGGTTGAAGAGCTCCTTCAGAGCGCCGTTGCCGACGGAGGAAAACGTGGTGCCCGATTCGACGGCCGCGAGCAGCGGCCCTGCGCCGTTCGCCCGGCGCGTGACCGCGAGCGGGTGTAGACCCTCCACGCCGACACCCGGGGTCTGCGGCACGAACTCGTGCTGGTCCGCCGTGGCCAGGTAGCAGCACGCGAAGTCGGCGCCGACCTGACGCGCGATGTTGGATGTAAGCGCGGCCAAATCCTCCGGGGGCGCGGCGTCGACCTCAGAGGTCGCCGCCAGGAACGCGCGGCTCTTCTGCTCGAGCTCGCGCGACTGGCGTTCGATGGTGTCGGCGAACCGCTGGTAGGTGATCCGGGCGGCGGCGCCACCCGCGCCAAGCACCATCAGGCCCGCAAGCTGCACCAGGAGGTCGCCTTGCCGCGGGTTGAGCTGGGCGATGAGAAGGGTCAGCACCAGGGCCCCCGCCCCGGCGGGCACGGAAACCCGCCACGTGCGGTACACGACTCCGGCGGCGAGCGCGATGAGGCCGGCCAGGCCGGCGAGCGCCGCCGCCCAGCCGACGCGTCCGCTGGCGTTCAGCGACGCGCCCACGAGGATCAGCGCCGCCGTGGCCGCGGAAAGGCCGATCCGGAGCCCCCAAACCGCCCGGAGTGAATTCATCTGGCGGCGAGTAAGTCTAGGTTTGTGTTCGGAAGGGGAAGCTAGATACCGAACTTAAACTTCATGCCAGGCACAAAGTGACCGTTTCCGAGCTGCTCAGGATCGCCGACCACCTCGACCCGAAGGACCAGGCCATGGTCCGGAGGGCCTTCGAGTGGGCCGCGAGCGCCCACAACGGCCAGCACCGCCTCTCGGGCGAGGACTACGTGAACCACCCCCTCGAGGTGGCCGCGATCCTGGCTGACCTGGAGCTTGACGCCGCCACGATCGCCGCCGCGCTCCTTCACGACACCGTGGAGGACACCAACGTGACCGCCGAGGAGGTCAAGCGCGAGTTCGGCCCGGAGGTGGCGCGCCTGGTCGACGGGGTGACCAAGCTCGGCCGGATCTCCCTGCGCACCGACCAGCAGCAGCAGGCGGAAAACATCCGCAAGATGATGGTGGCGATGGCGGAAGACCTGCGGGTCGTCCTCATCAAGCTCGCGGACCGGCTCCACAATATGCGGACCCTGGAGCCGCTCACCGAGGCCAAGCGCCGCAAGATCTCGCGCGAGACGCTCGACATCTACGCGCCGCTCGCGCACAGGCTCGGCATCGGCCAGATCAAGTGGGAGCTGGAGGACCTGTCACTCCGCAACCTCGAGCCGGAGGCTTACGACGACGTCGTCAAGCGCATCGCGCGTAAGCGTCACGAGCGCGAGTCGCTCGTCTCCGACCTGCGCGAGATCCTCGCCCGCGAGCTCGACAAGGTGGGGATCCAGTCCGAGATCACCGGCCGGCCAAAGCACATCTATTCCGTGTGGCAAAAGATGACCCGCGAGGACAAGGACTTCTCCGAGATCTACGACCTTTCCGCGATCCGGGTGCAGGTCGAGTCGGTGCGGGACTGCTATGGGGTCCTGGGCGTGGTGCACTCGCTGTGGAAGCCGATGCCCGGACGGTTCAAGGACTACATCGCCATGCCGAAGTCCAACGGCTACCAGTCGCTGCACACGACTGTGATCACGCATACCGGAGAGCCGATCGAGATCCAGATCCGCACCCACGAGATGCATCGCGTCGCCGAGTTCGGCGTCGCCGCCCACTGGACCTACAAGGAAGGCGGCAAGGACGCGAGCTTCGACCAGAAGCTTTCGTGGCTGCGCAGCCTGCTCGAGTGGCAGAACGAGGTGGGGGACGCCGAGTCGTTCCTCAACACCGTCAAGGTCGACCTCTTCCAGGACGAGGTCTACGTCTTCACGCCACGGGGCGACGTGATCAATCTGCCGGCCGACTCGACGCCGGTCGATTTCGCGTATCGCATCCACACCGAGGTCGGCCACCGCTGCATCGGAGCCAAGGTCAACGGGCGCATGGTTCCCCTCGAGTACGCGCTGCAGAACGGGGAGATCGTCGAGATCCTCACGTCCAAAGGACCGCACGGGCCCAGCCGTGACTGGCTGAACTTCGTCAAGAGTGCGTCCGCCAAGGAGCGGATCCGCAAGTGGTTCAAGAGCCAGCGCCGCGAGGAGAACGTCGCCAAGGGGCACGACCTGCTCGACAAGGAGCTCCACCGCATGCATCGCATCAGCCTCCCCGACCTGCCCGAGCCCAAGCTGCTCGAGATCGCCGGCCTGCACAGGTACGCGACCGTCGACGATTTCCTGGCCGCGATCGGGTACGGCGATCTTTCTCCGCACGCGGTCGTGATGCGGATGGCGCTCAACCTCGACACGCCGGGAGGCGACCTACGGACCATCCCGCTCATCCCGCAGGTCCAACCGTCGCCCCGGGTGCTGGTGCGCGGCGAGAAGGGGATCCTCACCACAGTCGCGTCGTGCTGCCAGCCGGTGCCAGGCGACGCGATCGTCGGTTACACCACGCGGGGCAAGGGTGTGACGGTGCACCGCGCCGACTGCATCAACGCCGTCAACGCGCAGGACTCGGCGCGGGTTGTTCCGGTTGACTGGGAATCCGACGCGACCCACCTTTACCCGGTCGCGATCAAGATCGAAGCTTTCGATCGCCAGGGACTGATGCGCGACATCGCCACGGTCGTGGCCGAGAACCGCGTCAACATGTCGTCTCTCGAAGTCCACGTGTACGACGACAAAACGGCCGTCGTGTCAACGACCGTGGAGATCGACTCGCTGGCCCAGCTTTCGCGCCTGATGGAGAAGCTCGAAGGCGTGAAGGACGTCCACACCGTCGCGCGCGAAGCCAGCTGAACGGGTGACGGTTCGGGTCGAGGTCACGGCTGACCAGCGGTTTGGCACCAACTCCTACCTCGTCGAGGATGACGAGACCCACGACGCGGTGGTCATCGACTCCAACCTCGAACCGGACCTGATGATCGAGGTCGCCAAACAACGCGGCGCCAACGTCAAAGCCATCCTCCTTACCCACACCGACATCGACCACATCGCCGGCCTTCACGAGCTGCGGGGAGCGTTTGGTCCGGTCCCGATCGCGGTCCACGCAGCGGAAAAGGACGTCATTGCGGAGGGCCGTCCGCTCCGTCGGGAGTTCGGTCCGATCGCGACGCGCGTCGACAACGTGACCACCCTGGTCGAAGGTGAGCCCTATCGCGCCGGCTCGCTCGAGTTCGAGGTCTTGCACACACCGGGCCACAGCCCTGGCGGCGTCACGCTCAAGATCGACGGCCATCTGTTCACGGGTGATGCGCTGTTCGCCGGGTCGATCGGACGCTCTGACTTCGCCAACTCGGACACCGCCGCGCTGCTCGAGGGCATCAAGTCCCGGCTGCTCTCACAGGCCGACGACGCGATCGTCTACAGCGGCCACGGCCCCGCCACCACCATCGGGCGGGAACGCCGGATGAACCCGTTCCTTACGTAGCGCTCACTTCGAGCTCAGCGTCAGAACGACGATCAACGCGGGCCCCAGCAGCACCAGCCACAGCGTCGGGAACACGCAACCGACAGTCGGGATGAGGATCTTCAGCGACGCGCGGGCCGCCTCGGTGCGGATCTTGAGCCGGCGCTTGACTCGCATCTGCGCGGCGTGCGCGGCGATGGTTCGCGCAACCGGTACGCCGGTCCGCTCCGCATAGAGGATGCCCCGGACGAGCGACGCGAAGTCGTCGACGCCCGTCGACACCGCCATCTCCTCCAGCGCCTCGGCCCGCGGCCGTCCGAGCTGAATTTCCCGCAGCGCGCGCGCCACGAGCAAGGTCAGCGAATCGTCCTGGTGCCGCACGAGCTGCTCCAGGGCGCGGTCGAGGCCAAGTCCTGCCTCCATGCTGATGGCGACGACGTCGAGCGCGTTCGGCAGCGAAGCCTCGAGCTGCGCTCGGCGCTCGCGCACCAGCTGCTCCAGCCAGAAGACCGGGACGTAAAAGCCCAGCCCCACCCCGATCACCAGGGCCAGGCCGATCGCGAACGGCGTGCCGATGAACATGCCGATCGCGGTCCCGATGGCGCCGAAGGCGGCGGCGGCGGCGATGCGCAATGTCTGCAGGCCGGCCGGATCCAGGCTGAGCGGGTTGCCGACGAAATCCAGCTGGCGGCGGAAATGCGCGGCCTGCGCCTCGGGCGTCATACGCGTCATCTGCCGCTGCAGCCAGCGCCGCAGGGGCGCCGTCAGGCGTTGGACGAACGGCTTCTCCAGCTCCAGCGCGACGGCGCTCTGGCCGAGGCCGACCTCCTGGCGGGCCAGGCGTTCGCGGGCGAGCGTTGCAGCGTCCGCGGCACGTGAGGCGATCATCCCCACGGTCAGCAGGTACGCGCCCACCGCTGCCGCCACGCCGATGAGGATGGGGAGGACGCTCATACGATTGCCGTCAGGCGCCGGATGATCAGGTTGCCGATGAACAGCAGTAAAGCCGCGAAGCCGAGCATCACCCAACCGAGCGGGTTGACGAGCATGGGACGGAAGTAGTCCTGGACGATGAAGTACAGGAGCACGGCCGTGACGATGGGCAGCAGCGTGATGATCAAGGCAGTCGCGCGCGATTGAGCGGTCGCCGCGAGAATCTCCGCGCGCATCTCCTCGCGCTGCCGCATCGTGTCGGCGAGCGTGACCAGGATCGCAGGCAGATCTCCACCGACCGAGCGCTGGATCGTGATGACCATCACCATCAGCCGGAGGTCGTTGCTGCCGATTCTCTTGACCATGTTGTTCAGCGCGCTCTCGACCGACGCGCCCAGCTCGATCTCGCGGCGCGCGAGCGCAAACTCGTCCGATATAGGTGGCCCCGCGTTGTCGGTCACGGCAGAGAGCGACTGCGCCACCGACTGCCCGGCCTTCATCGAGTTGGCGATCAGCTCCATCGTGCGCGGCAGGCCTGCATCGAATTGCCTCAAACGATGGCCGCGGCGGTTGCGCAAGTAGAGCCACGGCCCCAGGTAACCGATCACCGCAAAGACGAGGAACTCGAGGCCGATTCCAAAACGCAGCAGTCCGACGATCCCCAGCAAGATCGCAGTCGCGGCCTGGACGATCCTGAACTCATACGGGCGCAGCTCGATGTCGGCGCTGACCAGATCGCGCTGCAGGCTGCTGATCCGCTGCTCGGACGCGATCCACGCCGGGGTGCCGGTCGTGTCGAAACGCCGCCTCAGCTGCTCCCGAACATCAGACAGAGTCCGAAATGAAGCGCTGACTTGCTGCTGGGGTGCCGCTGCACGTTGCGAGCTCACGGTGCCGTACACGACGAGGCCGACGCCGATCGCCGCCGCGACGGCGACCAGGATGATCGGGATGCCCATCGGTCAGTCCAGGGCCACTCAGTGCGTGGTGAAGTGCCAGCGGCCGTCGACGTCTTTGGGGCCGACGCCGGCCGCGGCGGAAACGTTCTGGCACTTGCTGTCGGGCCCTGTCGGAAGGCTCTGGTAGTCGGTGTAGGACTCGAGCTCGTACTTCATCGACGCGTTGTTGAGGAGCCAGAAGAGGTACTCGGAGTCGCATCCGGTCATGAGCACCGTGAGGCTGCTCGTCACCACCCCGGTCGCGGTCGAGCCGGTCGATGGTCCCACGCGAAGCACGTCGACGTCTCGGAAGACCGTCAGCACGACGGGCCTGCCTGGGCTCTGGCCGAACGACGAGGTGTTGATGGTGGCGAGCATGGTGATCCTGTCCCCGACCTGCACGTAGCCGCCGACCCCGACCTGCTCGCTGGTGGGCACCGTGACCGCCACCCAGCCCTTGGGGATGGGAAGGTACGCGACGTCGCTGTTGCTCAGCAGGTCGCCTGATGGGGCGACCAGGTTGGCGGTCACCGGCATGCCGGCGGGGATGTCCACGCGCGAGCCTTTGCCGGCGACGTCCTTGACCGTCGCGAACGCCTCCGGCGGGGGCTGGGTGAGGTTGGTGAGTGTGAGGTCCGACGCCTGGATCACGGTCCGCGCCTTGATGTCGTGGGCAGCCACGACGACCTTGGTGCCGGCGGTGTTGCCCTGGATCAGCGGCAGGCTGGCGATTCCGGCTGCGGTCGCGAAGGCGAGCACCGCCAGCACGGCGCCGATGACGATGTACAGGCGCCCGCGGCGAGGTCGGGACAGCGCGGAGGTGGCTATCGACACTTAATTGGGCGCAAGCTTCACAAAAGGGACGCCTTAAAGCAACTCATTCGACAAGAACGGCCTCCACGAGGGCCGTGCTGATGCCGTAGTCGCTCCCCACGGCGGTGCCCGCCCCGACCGCCGCCGAGACCGACAGGCTGCCGCAGGAGATCGTCCCGTCGATCGTGCTGCTGCCGTTCACGGTGTCGGTGCACGCGCCGGGCCAGTAGATCGAGCCGAGCAGCCAGTGCTTGGCCGAGGCGCCTTTGATCGCGACCTCCCCGGTGTTGGCGGCTGGCGCCCAGATCAAAAGGTTCCAGCAAGCGCGATCTCCTACCGGGCACCAGGCCGAGCCTGGGCAGCTCGAGTCCCCGGTCGGGGCCTGGGAGCAGGGCGCGGCAAACCAGGTGAAGCCCCCGCCGGCCGAGTCCGCCGCAGCGTTGGGCGGGCAGGCGGAGATCGAGCAGGGGGTGGAACCGAACTGGCAGGTCGTGGCGGCGCAGGCAGCCCCGCCGCCGGTCGCGCACGTCCCCGTCGAGAAGCCGGCCTGGTTGACGAACTCGAGCGTCACGTCCCGGGCCAGCAGCTCGCCCCCGTTGAGGCAGATCCCTCCTCCGCCTGCGAAACCCGAGCCGTTGAAGTAATAGAAGCCCGGGTCGAGCACGGCGCCCCCGCCGGCACTCGCGAGCTTGAAGGTCGCGATCGCGTTTGCCCAGAGTGAGGGAACGCCCGCGGTCAGAGTCTCGGATGCGACCCCGGTCGGCAGGTCGAGGCGGTACTCGGAGCTGTAGCCGTTCGCGATGTCAGTCACGGCGCCAGTCCAGCCCGCGGCACGTGAGAAGGTCTGTCCTGGCAGGTTCTGAAAGCCATCGATTGTGATCACGAGCTCGCCGGTCTGGGTCACCGCGCCGCCGGTCGAGACCGTGGTCGTCGTAGTCGGCACCGCAACGGGTTGCGATCCTGTCTGGTCGAGCGGGGAAGCCACGGCGACCCCGGTCCACTCGCTCAGCTGGGCGTTTCCGTTGACGGTCGCGGGGTTCATGGTGAAAGTGACGCTGTTGATTCCGCCCGGGTTGTTCGCGTAGTACCAGATCTCGCTCCGGCCCTCGCCGGCCTGGTTGGCCTCGGCGGCCGAAACCCAGCCGGCGGTGGCGGCGAACTTGTTGGGGGTCGTCTCCGCGGAGACGGTGGCCACGAGCAGGGTCCCCGCCTGGCTCGCGGCCGGCATGGTCGCCGTTATGAAATGGCGTTGGCGGGCACTCTCCGCACCGATCTGCCTGGCAGAGATGCCGCCTGCCATGGTGCTGAGGTTCAGGTAGCCGTAGCAGCTCGGTTTGAAGTGGTAGAAGCCGCTCGCGTCAGCGCTCGCGGGGGAGGGCCCAAGCCCGGTGCCCACGACGACGCCGCCCGCGGTGATGTTCGGATAGACCCCGCCCGGTGTGCAGGCAGCTCCGCCCGTTCCCTGCAGCGTGCCGATCGCGGCGGCGTCCGTGTTCGGCTCGGGCGGGCGCGCGGTGGACAGCGGCGGGACCGGGTGGGCACCGCTTCCGCCGGCGCACGGGTTGGGGTTGATCGCCGCGTCGCCCGCCGACAGGTAGGCGCTCGTCCCGGACGTACCGCATGTCGTCGCGTTGTGGCCGGACAGCTCGTAGCCGTCAGCGCAGATCGCGTTGCTCGACCCTGCGTTCGAACCTGCGACACACAGCCCGCCGCCGCCGACCCATGCCTGTCCGTTGGCGTACACCGACGCGTTGCCGAGGTCCGAGTAGGTGCTCGAGGTCGCGTCGAATCGCGTGTGCGCGTACACCGCGCAGCTGCCGCTCAAGGCGATGGCGTTCGACGCGGCGATGGTGCCCGCGACGTTGAACTGTCCACCGGTGCACGACAGGGTGGTCGCGGAGACAGCCGCGGTCGATCCACTCAGCTGCTGCGCGACCGCACGTCGCGTGACGTTGGTGTTCGACGCTCCCATATAACTGCCGAAGGAGATCGGCAGGGACACGGTCAGGATGACTTCGACCTGCTGCTGGTGCGCTCGGTACGGATAGTGGATGGTTTCGCTCAACGCGCCGGAAAACGTATCGGTGCCGGTGTAACCGCCGGCGCACGTGCCGGCTCCGATGTTCAACGCGCCGGTGCGAGTGCGCTGCGTGGCGAGGAAGTTGTCGGCCTCGGTGATGACAGTGCTCGCCTTGGCGTTGTCGCAGGAGACGCCGATCTTGAGCGCAGCGTCGAGAGCCGCCTGGTCGGCGAGCTGCTGCAGCTGGTTGCGCTGCCACTCCACCGAGCCTGCCAGCAGGATCAAAGCGGCCGACCCGATCAGCGCCACCAGCCAGACCGCGACGATGATCATCACCTGACCCGACTGCCGGTCGCGCCGGCGCATCAGAACTCCAACCTCTCGACCGACTGCGAGTCGAACGTGATCACGCTCGGGATGCCTAGCAGCGTGTTCACCACGGGCGTCCACTGCAGCTTCAGGTCGACGACGACGAGCTGATGACCCGACGTGCGCACAGCGGCGCCGTTGGCGCCGGCGCAAGAGGGACAGCTCCACCGCGGGTTCGGGTTGCCACCGGTCGCGTCCAGCTCGTAGACGAAGACGTAGACGGTGCTCGCGTTGATGGCTCCGGTCAAAGCGATCGTCCCCGGGAGAAGCGGGTTGGCGTTGGCCGCGTACGTCCCGTATGAAGGCGGGCTGCTGATCGCGCTCGAGTCCTGGTAGACGACGGACATCCCGAGGGCGTCCAGCTGGTGCGCGCCGTTGGTCAGCGGACCCAGCGAGCAGGGCGTGGCAAGAGCCGTGCAGGTCGGCGGCAGCGTGTTCGAGCCGCTGTAGTACTCAAGGACCGCCTGTCGCGCCATATCCCGCGACGCGCCCTGAAGCATGGTGTAGATCAACAGGCCGCGACCGAGGTCGACGGTCGCGCCGATCATCAGCAGCACCACGGGCGCGATGAGCGCGAACTCCAGGAGGGCCTGGCCGGATTTGGAAAGTCTCACCAGGCCGTCGTGGCGCGGCTCGACCCCTGGATCGTGATCCCGCCGCCGAGGATGTTGAGGTCGCTGAACCCGTAGTACACGTAGACGTCGACCTCAGATTGGTAGAGCGTGGTGATGGAGCCTGCGCAGTTGGCGCTGGAGCCGCAGTACACGGCAACCACCGCCTGCCCGGCCACCGGCTTGGTGTAGTCGGTGCCGACTACAAAAGGTGGTGCGTGATTGACCTGCGTGGGACAGCTGACGTTGGAGGTCATGGCGGCGAGGTCGGAGGTGACCAGGCTGCACATGGCGGCCAGCCCGGGGCCGTTGGTGCTCGAGGTCTTGCCGGCTACGTACCGTGCGGCGTCGCGAGCGGCGTCGGAGGTCGCGACGGCGAACGAGTAGCCGCGTCCCATCTCGAGCACGCCCGCAATGAGGATGGCCAGCACCGGCAGGGCGATGGCGAACTCAACGAGCGCTTGCCCTGTGCGAGTACGCCGACGGCTACCCATCGAGCTTGAGGCTGGTCAGGATCGCCCGCGCGATGTCGCTCGCCCCTCGCGACACCGCCGAGTTCGGGTCGTGCTGCAAGACGAGTCCACCGGCGAGCGTCGAGTCTTCAGGACGCGAGTCGTCGAAACCGACGACCACCGACATCTTGCGGCCGAGGATCGATTCCACAGCGGCGCGGTCCAGCGGTGGGTGGGGGGATCGCTGGTTCAACACCAGCTCCATCCGGTGATCGGGCACGTTCATGATGTCGCGGAAGATCGCGATCGAGCGGCGGGCGTCGGTCATGGCCGCGATCTCGGGCGGCACGACGATGACCAGGCACTCCGCGCGCTCGATCACGGCGAGCGCCGCCTCGGCCAGGGAGGTCCCCAGGTCGACCACGATGAGCTTCTGCCATGCAACCACTACGTCAAGAACGCGGCCGACACGTTCCCCGGTCAGGGTGTCGACCTCCTCTGGCCGGAGGGTTCCCGGCAGGACGCCCATTCCGGTCTTGTGATTGACGATGTTGCCCCGAAGCACGGACTCGAAATCGACCTCGGAGGCCTTGGTCGCGCTCGCCACGGAGCCCGTCGCGATGAGGTCGGCGAAAAGGGCCGCGTGCCCGAAGGGCGCCGCCAGGTCGATGAGCAGCACCTGCCGCGGATACTTACGAGCCAGGGCCGCCGTGGTGTTGATGGCCAGCGTCGTCGTGCCCGCCCCGCCCTTGGCGGAGAAGACGGCGACGATCGGCGCGGCGGTCCGGGAGGCGCTTTGCGCCTCGGCTGCTGCGGCTGCCGACAGCTCCTGCTCCCATAGCTTGTCGAGCATCAGCGCGACCTTCTCGACCTCCGACCCCAGCCCCTCCAGCATGCCGTCGCGGTCCAGGGTCAGGAGGACCGCGTCGGTGAGGCCGTAGATATTGGTCACATACCGGTCGCCGGTCCGGGGGGCGGGGAGGATGACCAGGTCGCCGGGCGCGGGCCGCCGCGTGAGAAGGACTTTGCCAGTGGCGTCCGTGACCGACTCCTCGACCTGGCCCGAGGCGAGGAAGACGACAATGTCGCCCCCCGCGCCTCCCAGCCGCAGGGTATCCCTGGCGGCAAGGGCCACGGCGCGCATCCTCCGCGCGACCGCTCGGAGGAGGCCGTCGTTAAGGTCTGAGAAAACAGGCGATATTTCCAGGATCCGCATCCGCATCTGCAGTGCGGACGGCGTCTGGTCTACGGATGGTGCGCTGCCGCTAGCGCCCATCTGACGTGGCCTTTCCTCCCGCGCCCGCTGTAAGGTTTCAGGAACCTCACGGGCGTTCAAAACGCCGATACTGTAGCAACCGCCCCCCAAATGGACCCTTCGCTTCGCAGCAATGGCTCAAATACACGGCTGCCGACGCAGCCCTCCGTCCGCACGGCCGGGCGCTCCCGGCTGGCCGGACGTGTTGAGCGGGTACTTAACTCGGCCCTGGCCGGCGAGCGTGCGGCGGTCCTTAACGCCGCGAGCGCTGAGTTGCTGGCCGACCCGGTGGGGGTGGCGGCCGTGTTCGAATCCGCCCTCGACCGCCCTGGGGTGGGCGTCCTCGGGCACTTCATGACGCACGAGCTGCTCCGCCGCTCGGGGCTGCACGACGATCTCCTGAACGCCCTCGCCAGCCCCCACCCCGCGACGAGGGCCGCGGCGGCCAGGATCTGCGGCGCGGCCCGGTTGTCCGAGTCGATCGTCTGGATCGCGGACCTGCTGCAGGATGCCAGCCCTACGGTGCGGGACGCCGCCGTGCGTTCGCTGTCCCGGCTGGGGGGCCGGCGGGCGGTCGAGCAGGTCATCGCCTCCGCCGACGGGATCCCCCTGTACCGCCTTGCCATCACGCTGTCGCGGGCCGCCTCCGACGTGGACATCGAGGCGCTGATGCGGCAGCCGGCGAGTGAGCGCGCGGCAGTCGCCACGGTCCTCGCCTGCGGCCTCCGCCGGGACGCGCTCCGCGTGTCGCCGCTGCTCGGGATCGCGCATGACCGCAGATGGCCGATGCCGGTTCGGCTGGCTGCCTGCAAAGCGCTGGCCATGATCGGCGACCGTTCCGCCGCCGACGGCCTGCACCGTCTTGCGGAGGCTGATCCAGACGAGACGGTCAAGAAGACTGCCGACCGTGCTTACCGCCGCCTCCTGCGGCGCGCGGTGAGCAGGCCCCGATGAAGCTTTCCGAGAGGTTCGACCGCCGCTACCAGCAGACGCCGGCAACCGCGCCGCAACCCCCGGTCACCGGGCCGCAAACCCCCGTCACCGGACCGCAGACCCCCGTCACCGGACCGCAGACGCCGATCGACGGGGTGCCGAGCATCGCCCCGGTGGAGCGGCGGGCGGTGGCGCGAGAGGGGACGGCCGCCGTGGTGGAGACGCCGCGCGTCGACGGCCCGGCCGTGCTCAGCCCCGCGCTGGCCGCCGCCAAGGCGGAGATCCACTCCGACCTCTTGCGACGGCACGCCGCGGCGATCGACATCACCAACCGGGCGGGCATCAGGCGGCTGCTCATGCAGCTGACCGACGAGCACTTCCGGCTCAAGCCCCCGGCCGCGCTCGTCACGGCGGCCGACCGGGAGCGCCTGGTCGAGATCCTCTTCGACGAGGTCATCGGGCTCGGTCCGCTGGAGGCGCCGCTGCGCGACCCGGACATCACCGAGATCATGGTCAACCGGCCCGAGCAGATCTTCGTCGAGCGACGCGGCCGGATCGAGCTGACCAACCTCGCCTTCGAGGACGAGGCCAGCCTGCGGCGCGTGATCGACAGGATCGTCTCGACGATCGGCCGGCGCGTGGATGAGTCGGAGCCGATGTGCGACGCGCGGTTGAAGGACGGCTCGCGCGTGAACGTCGTCATCCCGCCGGTCGCGATCTACGGCCCGTGCCTGACGATCCGCAAATTCGGCCGCGAGGTGTTGACCCCCGAGAAGATCGTGGCCACCGGGGGCTCGAGCGAAGGGATTCTCGAGTATCTCGACGCTGCTGTGAAGACCCGGCTGAACATCATCGTCTCTGGTGGCACCGGCTCCGGCAAGACGACGCTGCTCAACGTCCTGTCCGGGTTCATCCCCGCCAACGAGCGAATCGTCACGTGCGAAGACGCGGCCGAGTTGCGACTGCGCCAGGTCCATGTGATCAGCCTGGAGTCCAAGCCCGCCAACGTCGAAGGACACGGCCAGATCATGATTCGCGACCTCGTGCGTAACTCGCTGCGCATGCGTCCCGACCGGATCATCGTCGGCGAGGTCCGGGGCGGCGAGGCGCTCGACATGCTCCAGGCGATGAACACCGGCCATGACGGATCGATGAGCACGCTGCACGCCAACAATCCACGCGACGCGATCACGCGTCTCGAAACGCTGGTCCTCCTCGCCGGGACCGAGCTTCCGTCACGCGCCATCCGCGGACAGATCGCGTCGGCCATCAACATCGTTGTGCAGACCGAGAGATTGCGTGGTGGCGCGAGGAAGATCGTGAGCGTGGCCGAGGTGCTCGGCATGGTCGACGGTGAGATCGCGATGCAGGAGCTGTTCTCCTTCCGGCAGGTCGCGGTCACACCCGACGGTCGCGCGGTCGGCTATCACACCCCGACCGGGACGCGCTCCAACTTCTTTGCGCATTTCCAGACCAACGGAGTGGAGTTTCCGATTTCGATGTTCACGCAGGTGAATCAACCACCGACGGAGCAGCTGTACTGATGGGAGAGTTTCGCGAGGTTGGAGCGGAGCCCCCCGAGCAATACGCCGACGGGCATCCGCATCGCCTGATCCAGGTCGATTCGGAGCTGCTGGCCGACGTCGGCCACCAACTGCGGAATCAGCTCAACGCGGTGATCGGCGCGGCCGGCCTCCTTTCCACCGGCGCGGAGACGAGGGAGGAGCGCGACCTGGCGGCGATCGTCGAGACGGGCGCCGAGCAGGTCGCCCGGATCGTGGACGAGGTGCTCGACGCGGTCACCATCGAGAGTGGCGAGTTCGAGCTCGCGCTGCACCCGTTTGACGTCCGCTCGACCGTCGAGAGCTGCCTCGCCCTGATTTCTGAGGCGGCGGGCGCGAAGGGCCTCGACATCTCATTCAGTGCTGCGCCGGAAGTGCCGAACGTCGTGATTGGCGACTCGCGGCGCCTCGAGCAGATCCTACTGACGCTCCTGCATGGTGCGGTCGATCGCACGTATCGCGGTGGAATCGGCGTCGAGCTGTCTTCGGAAGACCGCGGCGGCCTCGTGGCGCTGCAGTTCAACATCCGCGACACCGGTCGGGGCGTGCCGGCGAGGATCCTTCGTGGCGGTCTCGACGGCGTGACCGGTCCCTACGACAAGCTCGAACCCGGCGACCGGCTGGCCGTGCTGAGCCTGCGCACGACCAAGCAGCTGGTCGAGATGATGGACGGTGAGCTCCGCGTGGAGCAGGGAGGGGTGGAGGCGGGGCCGGACGCGGGCACGACCTTCGGCTTCACCGTCCTCGGCGAAGGCCTGCCTGGAGCGATGGCCACCACGTTGCTGACCCTCGAGGCGATGCACGTGCTCATCATCGCCCCCGACCCGACCGAGAAGCGCGTCCTTGCGCTCCAGGTCGAGCAGTGGGGAGCCACGGCCACAACGGCGACCACCGAGGAGGCGCTCGGCGCGATCCAGGTCGGGCGCTCGTTCGACATCGCGCTGATCGAGCATCGCCCGCCGGCGATCGACGGGCTGGAGATCTCCACCGCGCTTCGCACCTCACGAGGTCCGGAGCAGATGCCCATCGTGCTGATCGCGGCGGCGGCTCCAGGTCCCGTCGAAGCCGAGGCGGCCGACAGCGGAGTGATCCAGGCGACGCTTACGAAACCGGTGCCGCCGCGGACGCTGCACGACGTGATGATCCAGGTCGGAGGGCGCGGTGCCCAACCGCAGCCGGCGCGTCAGGTCGAACCGGGTGCGCTTCGCGTCCTGGTCGCGGACGACAACGCGTTGAACCAGAACCTCTTGAAGAGGCTGGTCAGCAAGCTGGGCCATACGGCCGACGTCGTCTCCAACGGTCGCGAGGCGGTCGCCTCGGTGGCGCAGGAGCCGTATGACGCCGTGCTGATGGACGTGCTCATGCCGGAGATGGACGGCCTTGTCGCCGCGGAGGCCATCTGCCGCCGCTGGCCACGCGGCAACCGGCCGCGCCTGATCGCACTCACGGCCATGGCCGGGCCAGGCGACCAGGAACGCTGCATGCGCGCGGGCTTCGACGACTACATGAGCAAGCCCGTCCGGCTCGAAGAGCTGAGCGAGGCGTTGAAAGCGGCGGTGGGCTATCGCACGAACCGGGAGAAAGCGGGGCTCTAACTCCTGAGCCGCGTGTCCAGCCGGTCCTCGTGCGATGCGCGCCGCGAGGCCCGCGCCTCGAGGTAGACGACGACGATCACGATCATCCCGCCCAACACCATGAATCCCCCAAGGGCTTCGGCTTCAACGCCGGAAGGCTGGGCGATGATCTGGATCATCGCGGCGCCGAAAACGAGGATGTAGCTCAGGCCGAGCAGCCTCACGCGCGGCGCCACCTCCGACGTCTCGCCGCCACGCCACGGCCGCTTCCCGATGATGAGCAGGTAGGCGCCCATGATCAGCGCCAGCGACGCGAGGACGATCGAGACCAGCTGCACGTATGCCGTTGTCACCGGCGCGAGAGTTTAACCCGCCGCACCACCGCTTCTTACAATCGAACACTCCGATGGCCCGTACCGAACCGATCAAAGCCGTCCGTGGCGTCCGCGACATCCTTCCGGCCGAGATGCCGCTGTGGCGGGCGGCGCAGCAAGGCGCGGCGGAGGTCGGGCGCCGGTTCGGCTACGAGGAGATCATCACTCCGATCCTCGAGCACGCCGAGCTGATCGAGCGCGTGGGAGAGGACACCGATGCGGTGGCGAAAGAGCTTTATCGTTTCGACGACCGCGGAGGGCGAAACCTGGCCTTGCGACCGGAGGCGACCGCGGGAGTGGTGCGCGCTTACTTCGAAGGCGGCCTCAACCAGGGTCCGCAGCCCTCGCGTCTTTATTTGTTCGGTCCGATGTTTCGGTATGACCGGCCACAAAAGGGCCGCTACCGGCAGTTCTTCCAGTTCAACGTGGAAGCAATCGGCAGCGCGGCGGCGGGCCTGGACGCGGAGGTGATCGAGCTGGCAAGCGAGTGGCTGCACCAGGTCGGTCTCCAGGACCTGCGCCTGGAGCTCAACAGCATCGGCGACGGCAAGTGCCGACCGGCCTACCTCGAGCGCTTGAAGGCTTACTACCGTCCTTTGAAATCCCAGCTCCACGGCGATTGCCAGCTCCGCCTCGAGCGGAATCCCCTGCGCCTGCTCGACTGCAAGGTGCCGCAGTGCCAGCCGTTCAAGGCGGACGCGCCTCGAATCACGGATCATCTCTGTGACGAGTGCGCGGCGCACTGGGCGGTGGTGCGGCGGCTGCTCGAGGGCGCCGGCATCGAATATCAGCACAACCCCTACCTGGTGCGCGGCCTCGACTACTACACGCGCACCGTGTTCGAGTTCTATCCGGGTGGCGCAAAAGGGCAACAGGACGCGCTGGCTTCGGGAGGACGCTATGACGGGTTGGCGGAAGCCGAGGGCTGGCCGTCGACACCGGGCGTCGGATTCGCGGGTGGCCTGGATCGCGTCACCGAGCTGATGGCCGCCAAGGGCGAGGAAGTTGCGATCAGCCCCCCGGCCGACGTGCTTGTGCTGCCTGACGGAGACCTGGCGGTCGAGGCGGCGGAGGTCGCGCGCATCTGCCGTGCAGTGCGTTCGACGGCGGTCGACTACGAGCCGAAGAGCCTGACGGCGAAGATGCGCTCGGCGAACAAGCTAGGTGCGAAGTTTGTCGTGTTGCTCACGCCGGAAGACGCGGCGCGGAGGACCGCCAGGCTGCGCGACATGTCGAGCGGCGAGCAGACTGACCTGGCATGGGTAGAGTTGCCGACCCGACTCGCATGAGCGGTTTTTCCGCCCCGCACTGCGGCTCGCTGCGCGCCTCCGACGAAGGTCGCGAGCTCGAGCTGTACGGATGGGTGGCGCGGCGTCGCGACCATGGCGGTCTGATCTTCATCGACCTCCGCGACCGCTGGGGCACGGTCCAGGTGGTGTTCAATCCCGCCCACGCGCCGCAGGCGCACACGACGGCGTCGGACCTGCGCTCGGAGTTCGTGGTCC
>VBGV01000112.1 GCA_005880755.1 Chloroflexota bacterium | reverse complement strand
GAGCGGGCGATGGCGGGGCGAGGCCAAGGTCGCGGGCAGAGCGGTGGAGGTGGCGTCGAGCGGTGACGGTCACAGCTTTCGAATCGACATCCGCGAGGCTGTCATCACAAGTCTCGGTGGCAAGGGTCTCGTGATCGAGTCGTGGACGCCGGACGCCGGTTATCGAGCGTTCGACCGCGCCTAGACGAAGAGCGGTTCGGTGTGAGTCCTCGCTACGAGGGCGTCCATGGCCTCGTCCTCTGGTGGCTCGTCGTACCTGCTCGCCGCATCGAGCACCCGCGGCAGGAGGTCGACGTCGCCGACGCTGTTGAGGAACACGTCTCGGCGCGCCATCGCCCACCAGACGGCAAGGTCGATGTCGTCCTGCGACTCGAGCGGCTGGTACCACGTGCTGCGTGTGTGGTCCCGGCTCATCCAGGGCCGCAGCGCGACCGACTTGATGGTCTGCACGGCGACGTTCTTCTCCTGACACGTTTTTAGCAACGCGTCAAATTGCTCGCGGTAGTAGGGGCTCTGCATCGTGACGTAGTTGTGGGGCAGGAGGACCGAGTCGAAATCGAAGCGTTCGAGGCTACGCCGGTGCGTGGCCGCGATCTGGGCCCCGTGGCCTGTGACCCCGATCCAGCGGACCAGGCCTTCCTCGCGGGCCAGCAGGGCCGCGTCGAGCGCTCCGCCGGGGCTGAGAGCCTGATCCCACTCGATCGGATCGGCGAGGGAGTGGATCTGCCACAGGTCGACGTGGTCCGCCCCCAAACGGTCCAGCGACCGAAGAATCTCCTCGCGGGCGCCTTTCTCATCGCGCCGATCGCCCTTGGTGGCGAGAAAGAAACGGCCCGGCTCGCGCTTCAGCCAGGGCGCGATGCGAAGCTCCGATTCGCCGTAGCTTGCCGCGGTGTCGATGTGGTTGACGCCGTAGCGGAGCAGGATCTCGAGGGTCTCGTCCGCGACCTGTTGCGAGACCCGACCCAGCGCCGCCGCACCGAAAATGACCCTCGTGCTCTTGTGCCCGGTGCGGCCGAATCGAGCCTTTGGGATCACTCGCCCAACTTACACGGCTTCCGGGCGCCCGGCGCGCGGTCCGCTCGACAGGGTATTGTGGGTCGGCGTCAGTTCAATTCACGAGGAGGCTGCCAGTGGAGTTTTTCAACCTCAAGACGAAAAGGAAAGTCGAAATCCCGGACAACCAGCTCAAGAAGAAGCGCAGCGTTCGGACCACCAGTGGTGGCAAGCGACAGGAGCGCTACGCGGTGATCGCTGAAGTCCATGAGGGCGGCAAGCCGCTCCAGCTCTACAAGTTCGTGAACAAGGAGACCTTCGACCGCCTGGACGTGCCCGAGGCCACCTAGAGCTCGGGAAGGAGGCCGTCAGCTCACCAGGGCTGCGATCTCCTGCAGGCCAAGTTCGCGCGCGAGCGTGGGCGCGTCCCGGCCGCTGTAGTCCGGCGCTGATGCATCCGCGCCGTGGCGCAGTAGCAGGCGCAACATGTCGGTGCTGCCGCCCATGACCGCGCCGTGAATCGGCGCGGCGGCCTGGGCTCTCGCGTTCACGTCCGCGCCGGCGGCGAGCAGCAGCTCGGCGACGGCAATGTCGCCGCCGATCGCCGCGAAGTAGAGGGCCGGAAGGTCGTGCACGCCGCGCGATTGCGCGAGGTCCGGATTGGCCTTCAGCTCTCGGCTGACCCGCTCGAACCTACCGAGGACCAGAGCCGTGAAGAAGTCGACGGGCGCTCCGCGGGCTATCAGGTCATCGATGATCGCCCGGTTGCCCATTTGCGTGGCAGCCTCGATGGGGCTCTCGTTCCAGCTGGCTTTTACGTCCAGCAGCTCGGGATGCCGGTCGAGCAATTCCCTTACACGGGTGAGGTTGCCGTGAGCGTTGCCCACGAGCTCGTCGACGATGGCTTGCGTCGGCTGGTCAAGCACCTTGCAGGAACGGCATGACCGCGGCGGAGAGCGCCAGGGCCACGTTGATGTCGTAGTGCGTCAGGCCCGGCAGGATGGCGAGGCGGTGGTGCGTCATCCCAGAGCGGTCCCAGTTGGCGTCGCGCTTGCCGCCCCCAAGAAGTTCGAAGAACTCGACCGCGTGGGACGGCGGGACGCCGTCCGCGTCACCGACCACGATCATGACCGGCATGGGCAGCCCGGGAACGTCCACGGACCAGTCATAGTCGATCTTCAGCGCCTCGGTTAGCTGCTTCACGAGCACAGGCCAGTCGTCTACGCGCGGCGCAATCTGCTGGTACGCCTGGTACATCGGGCTCTGCATCAGGAAGCCGGCGGTCTCGGGGCCCATCGCGTCCATGCCCGCGGTCATCTCCGGATACCAGCCCTTCCGCTTGAATGGTGTCGAGACCAGGACAAGACGCTGAACGATGTGCGGGTGCTGGATCGCAGTGCGCAAGGCAACCGCCCCACCGAGGGAGAAGCCCATGATCGCGGCGCGCTCGAGTCCGAGACTGCGAATGAGGGCGGCGATGTCGTCGGCCATCGTCTCGAAGCGCATCGGCCGGTCGGCGGCCGGCGACCGCCCGTGCGACTGCAGATCGACGCCGATGACCTTGTTCTTGGCGGCAAGGAAGTCCACGTTCGGACCGAACATCTCGACCGACCCGAAGCCGCCGTGGAGAAGGACGAGCGGTTCGCCGTCGCCGACGATCTGATAACCGAGCTCTATCCGGTTGACACGGGCGAGGCTGCTTGTTTTCGCCGGCATGTTCATCCCCCGCTGTTTGATGGTGCGCCTGGCAGGAATCGAACCTGCTGCCTTTCGGTCCGGAGCCGAACGCTCTGTCCGGTGAGCTACAGGCGCGATAGGTCGTCCCCAGTCTAAACTCCGGCCCCCGTGGGCCGGTTTGTGTCAGCGATGCTCGTCTTGCTCTCGGTTCTGGCATGCCAGAGCGATACGCACCCCGCTTTCAGCCCGAGACCGAGTCCATCTCCTCACACGCGGCCGACTGCTGCGATCCTCCAATCGGCCGACGTGCCGGCGACACTCAACGTGTGCGTCGGGTCCGGCCCGATGGACGTGTATCTATCGGTGCTCGCGACGGCCGACGCAACACTCGCGAGTCGCGCGACGGACCAGTGGACCGACATGCAAACGCGAGGCGCAACCGCCGGCGCGATTTCCATATTTGCTGCGAACCCGTCCGCGTGCAAAGCGGAGCTCGGCGCGACAACAAATGTGAAAGCCATCTCGAGCTTCGTCGCGCAGTTCGCGGACGAGGGCCAGGCGGACCGCGCGTGGCAATCGGGCATTTTCGGATTTGTGCCGCCGCCACCGGGCGAGCTGGTGCCGGGCCTGACGCGAGGAACGAGCACCGGGCTCGGCATCAGCTCGTTTACATACGACCGGCCCTCGGTACGATTGGCCTGCTGGCACCGCTCGGTTTTTGTCGCGCTGGTGGTGGTCGGCAGCCTCGACCTGACCACGTTCAAGGCCGCGACGGCTGCGATTGATGCTCGCCTAAACTGAAACCCTTCCTGCGCCTGTAGCTCACCGGATAGAGCGCTTGCCTGCGGAGCAAGAGGCAGCAAGTTCGATTCTTGCCAGGCGCACCATGGCGCCTCGCGTCAGGCGCCCGTGAAGTACTTCTGCAGGCCCGCGCGCAGCGCCACCGCGACCTTCTGCTGACCCGCCGGTTCGCTCGCCACCCGCGCCTCGGCGGCATTCGTGAGGAACATAGGCTCGATCAGCGCCCCCGGCATCTGGCTCGGGCTGTCCACCCAGCCCGCCGACTCCGGCCCGAGCTCGATCAGGTGACCGTACTGGCCCCCGGCGGCGGTCAGCGTTGGTGCGGCCAGCTGTTCGTCCGTCCACACGCCACGGTCCGACGTCCCGAGAGCTTTCACGACCGCTGCTTGTAGATCCTTAGCTAGACGCTTGTTCTCCGCGGCAAACGGCCGCACCGAGTCATAGAACGTCTCGGTGCCGCCCACCGATGGATCGTCGAACGCGTCGAAGTGGATCGAGACCAGGACCGACGCGGCGGCCGCGTTGGCGCACAGCGTCCGTGCGACAAGGTCACGGTGCACCGCCGATCCGGTCATCGCGCCCGCCACCGAGTCCGAGGGGGACAGCTTCGCCACCGACGAATCAGCGGTGCGGGACAGCACGACCCGATATCCGTCGGCGCGAAGCAGCGACGCGAGGCGCGTGGCGACGGCGAGCGTGACGTCCTTCTCCAGCACCTGGCGCCCCCCTGCCATGCCGACCACGCCCGGGTCGAGGCCGCCATGGCCGGGATCGATGAACACGGTCTTGGCCGCGCGCCCTCCAGCCGGATCGAAGCCCATACACGCACCCGACTCCAGCCCGTTCATCACGACTTGCGAGGCGACCTGGCGAGGCGGAGCCGGTCCGCCGCCAGGCGAAAGCGCGGAGCGAAACGAGGCGATTACCAGGGGCGCGGCAAACGCGCAGGAAACAGCAAGCGCCAGGACGAGCGCTGCGCGGAACAGGGCAGACGAGCCCCGCCGGCGCCGAGTGCGGGCTGTGACGTTGGCGGCGTTTGCGATCGGCCGCGTCATTTTAGTGGGCCGCACGCCCCCACCCATATAAGAGGAACTACGACAGTCGCGCGGGCTACTTGATCCTGTCGTTCTCTCTCGTCGCCACTTTCTTGCTGGCGGTCGCGTCGAGGTTGAGGATGGCCAGGATGACCATGAACGACTTCTTCTGCCAGACCGCGATGTAGTAAGTCTGGTTGCCGATCGGCGCGTTGAGCACGATCGAGTTGGGCGAAAGGCCTGTCTTGGTGCCCTCGACCACCGCCTGCCCGCTGCTGCGCAGCTCGGCGGCGCTGACATTGAAGAGCTTCTCGCTGGTGTAACCCTTGGCCGCGCTCGAGTCATCTTTGAACTGGATCACGAAGTTGACGACCAGCTTGTACGTGGCGGAGCCGATGTCCGCGCCCTTGGTCTTGATCGCGGCGCAGTGGTCTGCGCTGTCGGTGTAGAAGGCCGTGTACGCCGCGCTCGCCCCTTTGGATTTGGCATCGTCCCACTCGCCCTTCGTCGATTGATACGTCGGCGGGTCGGCTGTCTTCTCCTTGTTCAGAAAACTGTCGATATCGCCGGTGAGGTCGCACTTGACCATTCCGCTGGGCATGTCGGTCTGCTGCACCGCGACGCTGGAAGGAGTCGGACCCTGGGCGAGCGGTGACGAACCACCGCAGCCGGAGACGGCCAGCGAGGCGATGAGGACGACGATGAACGTACGTGCCATCCGCTCAGGCTAGAAGAAGACCGTCCGGCGGCGCGGCAGCAGCTGGTAGACGGTCGATTGGATCCACTCGCGGACCTGCTCGCTCAGCTCGAGGACCAGACGTGCGTCATCCGCCGCCTCAGCGCCGTGATGCGCAACCTCGATCGGCTCGCCAAACGCGATGAACCACTTCGACGGAAGAGGGAGCAATCCCCCCAGACCGAGCCACGGAAAAGTTGGTGTGATCGGAAAGGTGGGCAGACCGAGCAGCCGCGCCACGGGCTGCAGGTCCGCGATCACCGGGTGAATCTCCTCCGACCCGACTACCGCAACTGGGATGATCGGCGAACCCGTGCGAAGCGCGACCTGGACGAAGCCGCCACGGCCCAGCCGCTTGATCCGGTAACGGTCGCGGTACGACTTCGAGGCCCCTTTCACGCCTTCGGGAAATACGCCCACGAGCTCGTCGCGCTCGAGCAACGCGGTTGCATTTTCCGGGTGGGCCAGAACATTGCCCGTTTTGACCAGCAGCATGGTGGTGAACGGCATCGCAAACGCCCAGTCCACGACGAGCATGCGAGCGTGACGCGGGTGCGGATGCTCCGCGAGGATCGCGGTCCGGATCATCGCTCCGTCGTACGGAATGATGCCCGCGTGGTTCGCGACCAGCAGCGCGCGACCGCGCGCGGGCACGTTCTCTACGCCGTCGACCTCAACCCGCCAGTACTTGCGGTAGAACCAGAGCGCGACATTCTTGACGCGCTCGGTGAATTCGGGGTCAAAGCCGAAGCCATCGCTCTCGAGTTCCAGCTCGCGACTGGGACTCATAACGCGAAGAGCCCCCACTCGCGTCAATTATCATGTTGCCGGCCTCGACATGCCACTCGATCTGCAGGCCGCAGCGAACGAATATCTAGGTTGGCTACAACTTGAAGCCAACCGTAGCCCGAACACGGTTCGGGCCTATGACTCCGAGATCCGCAAGCTGCTCGGATTTCTCGCCTCGAACGGACACACGCTCATCGCCGATGACCTTCGGCACGAGGATCTCCGCGCCTACCAGCGGTATCTCGCCACACGGCTCAAGAGTCCTGCGTCGCGCGCCCGCGCACTGGTCGCGATCCGCTCGTGGCTGCGCTGGATCGCGCGCGAAGGGCTGGTCGAGCACGACCTCTCCAACGGCATCACGCTCCCCAAGCTCGAGCAGCGGTTGCCCAAACCGATCGACCCCGACGAGCTGACGCGACTGCTGTCGGCCCTGCCTCGAGAAACGCTGCTCGAAAAGCGGGACCGGGCGCTCGTGCAGTTCTTGGTGAGCACCGGCTGCCGGATCTCCGAGGCGCTCGCCCTCGACCGCACTGACTTTCCCCGTTCTGGCAACCGTCTGGTGGTCACGGGCAAGGGCTCCAAGCAGCGAAGCGTGTACCTCACCGCGGACGCACGCGATGCGATGGAGGAGTACCTCACCGCGCGCGATGACGCGTGTCTGGCGATGTTCATCAACTTCGACCGCTCCGCGGGCGATGACCGCGAACGGCGCCTCACATCCGCCGGCGCGCGATACATCGTGAAGCTCATCCGCAAGCAGGTCGGCGCCTGGTCGTTCAAGTCGCCACACGTGGCCCGCCACACGGCGGCGACGACCCTGCTCGAGGTGACAGGTGGCGACGTGCGCCTGGTGCAAGAGGTCCTCGGGCACGCCAACCTCAACACGCTGCA